>JAICXR010000365.1 GCA_025980355.1 Chloroflexota bacterium
CGCCGGTGGGACGCCGCCGGACTTCAACATGACCCAGAGCTACCAGCAAATTACCTGGGGCCTCACCGGCGTGGTCGAGGCCCTGGACAGCTACATCGCCAAATCCAAGAACGTGAAGCCCGATGATATCTGGAAGTACAAGTGGGACGAGATCGTCTGGAAAGGCAAAGCGTACGCCCTGCCCTACGGCAATACGTCCTGGGTGATCTGGGGCAATCAGGATATCTACCAGCGAGCAGGGCTGGATCCGACGAAGCCGCCGGCCACCTGGAGCGACATGGAGACGACCGTCAGCAAGACCACGATGCTCGGGTCGGACAAGCAGCTCCAACAGCTCGGCTTCGATCCCTTCGGCGGCTCTGGAGGCCGCAACCTCTGGCTCGTCCCGTTCTGGCAGAGCGGCGGCAACTTCACGTCCAGCGACGGCACGAAGGTGACGATCGCCACCGACCCGGGCGTCACGTCGCTGGAATGGGTCGCCAAACTCTACGACCTCCAGGGCGGCTACGACGCCATCACCCAGTTCACCAAGGCGGCAGGGAAGGGCAACGGCGTCCAACTCTTCGTGGACAACCACGCCTCCAGCGTCTACGCCACCACCGCCACCAAGTCGCAGTACAACCTGGCGAACGTTCCCCAGCTCAAGTATTCGTTGGCCAAGTACCCGTTGCCGCCGAACGGCCAGGACGCCACCTATGCCGGCGGCTACGGCATCTGCATCGGCACCGGCGCCAAGAACCCGGACGGCGCCTGGGCGCTTATGGACTACCTCTTCCAGCCGGATGTCCAGCTGAAGTGGAATGTCGCCCAGTTGCGCATCCCGTCGAGCATTTCCGTCGCCAAGCAGCTCGCCGCCACGCAGAATGATCCCTTGTTGAAGCTGGCGGTCGACAGCATGGCCGGCGGCCGCTTCGTGCCGAGCGTGCCCGGCAGCGAGCTGATCCTCCCCATCTACGGCAACGCCATCCTGGCGGTCCTGCAGAAGAAGATGACGGCGCAGGCGGCGCTGACCGACGCCCAGAGCCGCTGCCAGTTGGAAATGGACAAGTATCTGAAATAGCGCGGCGTTACCCGGTCGGCGCGCCCCTTGACTCCCCCTGCCCGGCTCCGCTACAGTGCGGCAGCGTCGGGCAACTGGGTGTCCCGACGCAGAGGTGGGAGGGACCGCATGGCGGGCGACCCGGTGCAGCAGTTAAAGGATGCCTACGCGGCGTTCGGGCGCGGCGACATCCCCGCCGTCATGGCCATGATGAACCCGGCGATCGAGTGGCACGAGCCGGGGTTGCGTGGCTTCCCGCCGCCCGGCGGCGATCGGGTGTATCTCGGGCCGAAGTCGGTAGTCAACGACGTGTTTGCCGCCCTGCCGGCGGCCTGGGAGAACTTCCGCGTCGTGCCGGAAGAATACCTGGGCACGGGCGAGCGCGTGGCGGTCGTCGGGCGCTTCAGCGGCACGGCGAAGGGCAGTGGGCGCGCCCTCGACGTGCCTTTCGTGCACGTCTGGACGGTAAGGGACGGCACGCTCTGCCGCTTTGAGAACTACACCGACACGGCGAAGGTACTCCACGCGCTCGGCGCTATCAGCACTCCCTGAGCCCTGATTCCTGCCGCCGCACTCATGCGGTAGGCTGTTATCGTGATTGATCTGATCGGCTGGCGCTTGCTGAGCGCCGCATGCAAGACCTTCGTCGCCCGGCGCTTACGCCTGCGGGTGGAGGGGCTGGAGCATCTGCCGGCGACCGGTCCGCTGGTGATCGCCGCTCGCCACTATCACCATCTCTACGACGGCTGCATCCTGCTGGCGACCGTCCCCCGCCCGCTGCAGGTCATGGTGGGCCTGGACTGGGTCCAGGATCGGCGCCTGCGCGGCCTCACGGACTTGCTCTGCCGCATTGGCCGCTGGCCGGCCGTCCTGCGACGGGATCATCGCGGCCGTCTGGGACGACCGGGGCGGCGCCGCACCGCCGACCTGGCGGAGGAAGGTAGCCGCTACATGCGCCACGCCCTGCGCATGACGAGCGACCTCATGGGCGAGGGTCGGGGACTGCTCGTCTTCCCGGAGGGCTATCCGAACATCGACCCGTTCTACACGCCGAAGACGAACGACGAGGACTTCCTGCCCTTCCGCAATGGCTTCGCCAAGCTGGTGCGGCTGGCACAGCGCCGCAGTCACCGGCCCATCGCGGTCGTCCCGGCCGGGCTAGCCTACGGGCGCGGCAGTCGCTACCACGTCACGCTGCGCTTCGGCGCCGCGCACTACCTGGAACGCGGCACTGATGTGACTGCCTTTGCCGCCGCTATCGAACGGCAGGTGCGCCACCTCTCCGGGCTGGTCGTCGCCGAACCGGTCGCCGCGCTGGCGGCCGTACCGGTCCTGGCTTGAATACGGAGGTAGCCAATGGCATCGGTCTTTTCCCGCATCATCGCCGGCGAGCTGCCGGCACGCTTTGTCTGGCAAGACGATCAGTGCGTGGCATTCCTCTCCATCCAGCCCTTGAGGCCCGGCCACACGCTCGTGGTGCCGCGGCTGGAGGTCGACCACTGGCTCGACCTGGAGTTGCCGTTGCTGACTCACCTCACCCGCGTCTCCCAGGTGATCGGCCAGGCGTTGCAGCGCGGCTTCCGGCCCGCCAAGGTCGGCCTGATGCTCGCCGGCCTCCAGGTGCCGCACGTCCACATCCACCTGGTCCCCATCCTTTCCGAGCAGGACCTGGACTTTGCCAACCAGGATCCCCACCCGTCGGAACGATCGTTGGACGAAGCGGCCGCGACCATCCGGCGCTGCCTGGCGGAACTGGAGGCCGGCGACGATCGGCGGGGAAGGTAATGGACCGGGTCATCGCCGGCACGTGCTCGTTGTTTCTGGCCGGCAGCATGGTCGTGCTGACCGTCTACCTCTTTCGCCACCCCTCCCTACAAAACTGGCTGCAACTGAGCGGCGTCATCTGCCTCGGCTGGATCCTGGCCGGCGGCATTCTGTTCGTCGTTGAAAGCCGGCATTAGGCCCGCGCCAGCGCCCTCCCCTCCGCGGCCCAGAGCAGGCCGCGCCGCATCAGCGTCAGCGCCTCTGGCAGATCGAAGACGCTCGCCTGGTGACCGAGGGTGAGGTGATAGACGCGCCCCTTGCCGAAGCGTTTGGTCCAGACCACCGGCATCGTGATGCCGGGTGCCCGACCGGCGTCCACCGCCGCCTGGGCTTCGGTGGAGTAGGGATCGCCGGAGCCGTTGCCGGGCGCGACGTAGGTGTGGGCGAGGACCGTCACACCCGGGTCCACGTGCATGTAGTACTGCTCGGACGTCACCGCAAAGTCGGAGAGGCCGGCCGTGATCGGGCTTGCCGTCGGTCCCATGCGCACGATATAGCGGGCGGTGGCGTCGCCGGGGTGGGCGACCCACTGGCCGCCGGTCATGAACTGATAGTCCGTGGCCTCCCGGAAGGTGTCGCACATGCCGCCGTGCCAGCCCCCCAGGCCGACGCCGGCCTTCACCGCCGCCAGGAGCGGTTGCAACTGCTCGCGCTCGATCTTGCCCATTGTCCAGACCGGCACGATCAGGTCCAGCGTGAGCAGTTTCTCCAGGTCGCGCAACGCGTCGAGCGAATCGGCGAGCTCGACCTCACAGCCTCCGGCGCGCAACTCGCGCGCCGCGATCTCCGACGTCGCAATGGGATCGTGGCCGGCCCAGCCGCCCCGAATGATGAGCGCCTTCATTACGGTAGGTGCCTTTCTGCATATCGCCAGTGCCCGGAGCATACTATCCGGCGCGGGGCCGCCGTTGTCGCTGTTATGATTGCCCTATGTCAGCATAGGAGCAGCCGTGAGCATCGACCTCGCCCCGTCGCCATTGCCGGTCACGCTTGACGACGTGTACGCCGCGCGTGAGCGGCTGCGCGGCATCGTGAATGCGACGCCGCTGCAACCGTCGCGGACCCTCGCCGCCGAAGTCGGCGCAGCGGTGTGGC
>JAICXR010000235.1 GCA_025980355.1 Chloroflexota bacterium
CCCTCTACGACTGGTACCCCCAGCGCGGCACGCCGGAACTCTGGGTCAAGGATCTGAATAACGCCTGCTTCGCCGATCGCCTGAGCGACCACCGCTTCCGGGCCAACCAGTTCCGCCCGCTCTTGCACGCCGCCGCCTACCGGCTGCTGGACACCCTGCGGGCCTGGCTGGCGGACGCCGGTTCCCCACGCACCCAGCTCGACACCCTCCGTTTGCAGGTGCTCAAGATCGGTGGCAGGGTCTACCAGCTCCGTACCCACGTCCGCCTCGCCCTCGCGAGCGGCCATCCCAGCCAGACGCTGTGGTCCCTCCTCGCCGCCTTATCAAGCAACCGCGTGCATAATTCAGGCTAGGGGAGCCAGCCGCCCGCACGCAAGAGTAGGAGGAAGGCCGCTGGCGTCAGGATGCGCACACCCTGGTAGCTACCGAGGCGCAGGAGGTGCGGATCGCCGCTCACCAGGAACGGGGCCTGGCCGGCCAGAGCGCAGGCCAGGAAGACGTTGTCGTCGGGGTCCACCGTGACAGCGTCGACCGCCGCCCACTCCTCGATGACGAGGGCGATCTGACGCAACGCATCGACCTCTCGATCCACTTCGGCAGGCGAGAGGCCGTGCCGGCGGGCGATGCGCTCGTAGTTGAGGACTCGTCGGTATTCGGCGAGCACGGGCTCGGTGACGACGAGGGCGAAGACGCCCTGGCGGAAGGCCCGCCGGAGCTGGGCCGGCGCGGCCTGGGCCACCAGATAGGCACTGACAAGGACGTTCGTGTCGAGGACCACGCGGAGCATCGGCTAGGACCGGGCGCGCGCCCAACGCTGCCCCTCCAAGGCCAGGTTCATGGCCTCCTCCTCGGAGAGGTTGGCCCGCACCGCGGTGGCTTCGAGTCGATCAAAGAAGGCGTCGCGCTGGCGTTGCCACTGCTCGTAGACGGCGATGGGGACGAGGGCGGCGACCGGGTGGCCGTTCCGCTCGACGATGACCTCTTCCTGCCGGGTCTCGACGTCGTGCAAGAGGTGGCCGAACTGGCGACGGGCGGCGAAGGCGGCAACAGTGCGCGTCATGGCGAGAAGGACCCTTCATGTGTACAGCGCAGATAGCGCAATTATCGCAGAGGACGCGATAACTGTCAAGGGGGCGGAGAAGGGACTTGGAGCGACGGAAGTTCGGATGCGCAGCGCGCCGGAAGATTCAGTATGATCGCGCTCTCAGCGGCGGGGCAGGAGGGGAATCGTGGGCCGGCGGCCATCAGCCGGCCCGCGGCCGCCGCGGCGCGGCTTCGGGCCGGGGAGGGGCTGTAACGCGCCGTACTGGGCGTGGTAGTGCTCCGGGCAGAGCAGGGTGAGGCGGATCGGGCGGACGGTGGACGCCATATCGACCGGCCTGCCGCACTGACGGCAGGCGTAGGTGGCGGGTGGGACCGTCGATCGTGCGGCGTCGCTCCGTTGGACGCGCTGATCGAGCCAGAGATAGATGACGGCCAGGACCAGAAGGGTGACGGCAAAGGCCAGCAGCATGGCGCGCTCCTCCAGGGGCCGCTGAACACGATGCGTTCACCCTCGGACGCCTACGGGGTGAGCTGACGGGCTCGGAGGCGAGAGTGCCCCCTACCGGCGCCGGCCGGATTCGCCCCAATTCCGGTGGGTCCCCCGTTTACTGATGCATTCGGCGTGCCAGATAGGTGGTCAGTATACCGCTCACTCGCCCGGTAGGGGTATCGTGGCGTGGTCGCTGCCATCCGCCAGCGGCAGGCGCTGGTTGGTATGCCAGTTGTACCAGCCGACTTCTAGGTGCATCGGTCCCGCTTGCAAAGGCGCAGGCAGCGACACGGCGGTGCGTAATGCCCGACCGGCCGGCCAGACGAACGCCGGCGCGCCGGGGATCGGCGGGCCATCTTGCTGGCCGATGGTGTGCCCAACGCCGTCGACGAGATGGACGAAGAAGTGGTACTCGTTGCCGGGCGCCTGAAGCGCCCGCCAGGTGAGCTGCACCTCCAGCGCGCCGTTTCGGCGTTCGACGCCGAAGCCCAGGAGGCGGATGGCGTTGTCGAACGTCGCCTCGGACGCGACCGGCGGTGGTTGGTAGCCGTGCTTCAAAACGACGACATCATCCTGATCCAGCAGGACCTGGTAGTCGGCGTCGGCCAGCCAGACGGTCGCCAGATCGTGCAGTTGCTGCTCGGAGATCGGGTAGGCGTCGCGCAGGTCCAGGACCATATAGTCGACGGGACTGCTCGGCGCGGCCCAGGGGAGGTAGGCGCCCGGGCGCAGGGCGACGTGGGGGAAGACCTCGCTGGTGGCGACGACGCTCAGGTGCGGGTCGGTCGGGACCAGGGCGACTGCTCGGTCTACGAGCGCGCTTCGGGCTCGCTGTTGGACACCCGGCGCCGCGTAGCCGCCGCCGCCGGGCAACGGCGACTGGTGCAGATAGGCGATGAGCGAGGCGATGGCCACCAGGGCAGCCGGCACGCGCGGTAACACGCGGAGGCAGCGCAACCAGCCGGATGCCTCTCCGGCGGCGAGGTAGGCGGCCGGCACCAACAAGGCGACGTAATGTTGGGTGTAGTTCGCCGGGCCGACCCCCAGCAACTGCACCACCCACCGCCCGGCCACGACGAGGAAGGATGGCCCCAGGAGTCCCAGCCCGGCAGTCGGACCGAGAATCGCCGCCAGCACGTCCCCACCCGCCGGCCGCAGCAACTGGTGGACGGTGCTGGACGGGTGCTGGAGCAGACAGCCGGCGACGGCCGACCAGGTGCGGCCGCAGTAGACGAACACGCCGATGTCCGGGTGCGGGTCGCTCTGCACGAGCGCCGGCGGGCGCAGCGCCGGCGCCAGGACGAAGAGGTAGGCGATGATCCAGGCGACCCCGCCGGCCGAGAGCAACAGGCCCCAACGGCGGTCCCGGCCCCGGGCAACCGCCGCCATCAACAGCCCGAAGGGGACCGCCCAGGCGACGGCGTCTTCCGTGCTGAGCAGGGTCAGCGCCGCGCAGCCGGCGGCGAGGGCGTAGCGCCTACGCCAGAGTAGGTAGGTCGCGAAGGTCAGGGCCGGCACGGCCAGCGAAATCGGGTGGAACTCATCGAGCGCCACCCAGGCCGTCACCGGCGCCAGGTGATAGGCCAACTGGATCAGCAAGGCCGCGCGCCCATCGCCGGTGCGTTGCCACGTCGCCAGGAAGATGCCGATACCCGCCGCCGCCATCGCCGCCGCCTGCACCAGCAGCAATGCCCGCGCGTCGGGCCAGAAGAGGAAGAGCGGCGCCACCAGCGCCAACGACGGCGCGAAGTGGTCGGCCAGGTAGTTGAAGGCCAGTAAGGTCGTCGCGAAGGGGTGGCCGTGCAACGTGTTCCAGGCGACCTGCGTGAACAGTCCGAGGTCGTAGGCGTACGTCTGGTACTGCGCCTCCTTCCGCCAGAGCATCCACCCGTACACGGCGGCGAACACGGCGGCCATGAGCACGGAGAGCAGCAGCGTGGCGAGAGAGAGGGCGCCAGGTTTCCAGGGCGGCCGAAGGTCCGATGGCGGACCGGAATCGCTGCTCATCGACGCTGCGTACGCCCCCTGAAATCCCCCGCCACGGCTGCTACGATAGAGGGTACGAGAAAAGGAGTCCTTGATGCGTCGTCCCCGCCGTCCGTTCTTCCTGATCATCGCGCTGCTCGCCACGCTGGCGGCGCTCGCGCTGGCCGCACCGGCTTCGCTGGCCGATAACACCGTCACCGGCAAACTGGCCCCTTCGCCCAGCCTGGGCAAGGTCTCGGCCGACCTGTGGACCTTCCAGTCCCCGTCCGATGGCCCGACGGTCACCGTGGTGCTGACCTATTCGCCCAACGGCGATCAGGTCGATCCCGCCACCGGCCACACCTTCGATAACCTCGTCAACTTCAACGTCTACGGGGACGACGGCACCCTCTTCGGCCAGTCGACGCTCACCGGCACCGGGGTCCAGCAGTGGCACTTCCAGTCCACCAGCGTGCACCAATACACGGTGCAGGTCGCGAGCTATGTCCAATCGAGCCCGATCACCTATTCGCTGGCCATCACGAACGCCACCCTGGCCGGGCAGCCCACGCCGACGGCGACCGCCAATCCGCTGGCGCCCGTGGCTACTAGCACGCCCTTTCCGACGGTCACGCCGCTGCCGACCACGAGCGGGATCGGTACGGGACCGGCGCCGTCAAGCACCACGCCCCTGCAGCCCGGCGTGCTGGCAAAGGCGGGCGATAGCGTGCAGGGCAGCCTAACGGGCGCCTTGATCAACGCCGTGCAGGATTACCAGGTCACCGCGACGCCCAACGGCAGCGCCATCACCTTGCGGCTCACCGCCCAGCAAGCCGGCATCATCGCCAGTTCCCTCGCCGGCGTCAACGTCTATCAGATGCAGGGCGGCGTCAAGGTGCTGATCGCCGTGGGTCTGCCCGCGCCGGAGGACGCGAACGTCTCCGTCGCCGTCTTCCCCGGCGACAGCCACGGCTACGGCAACTTCATCGCCGAGGTCTACAACGGCTCGCCCGGCGCCGCCCTGACCTACACCCTGACGCGGCAATAGCGGCGCGGACGGTCCCTACCCGAATGGCTAGGCGCTCGCCTGCCTGAACAGTTGAGCACGGCGCGCCGGGAACTTCGTATCCTCTGCTCAGGCGGTCAAGCGTAGCCGCCACGAGCCAAGGGGATACGAAACATGCAATCTGTTGCCGAGCGACCGGCAGGGCCGCTGGCCGCCTATTCCGACCGCCTTGCCGACGCCGTCGAACGGGCCGCGGCGGCGGTGGTCCAGGTGAACGGCCGGCCCCGCCAGGCGGCCAGCGGCATCGTCTGGAGCGCTGACGGCCTCGTCGTGACCGCGGCGCACGTGCTGGAGCGCGGCGACGGGCTGACCGTCGGCCTGGCCGATAGCCGCAGCGTCCCGGCGACGCTGCTGGGCCGCGATGCCGGGACCGATCTCGCCCTGTTGCGGGTGAGCGCCGGCGTTCTCGCACCGATCGCTCGCGCGGCGCCGCCGCGACTCGGCCACCTGGTCCTGATCGTGGCGCGACCGGAGGGCACGCCGGCGACCAGTCGCGGCGTGGTCAGCAGCGTGGAAGGCGTGACGGCCTCGCCGGCCGGCGGCCAGATCGACGGCATCATCCGGACCGATGCCGCCTTCTATCCGGGCTTCTCCGGCGGGGCGGTCGTCGACCGCACCGGCGCGCTGATCGGGCTGGCCACCTCCCGCTTCGGACCCGCCGGCGTGGCGATTTCCACGCCGACGGTCGAGCGCGTCGCCGCCGCGCTCCTGCAGCACGGGCGGGTCCGCAACGGCTTCCTGGGCATTCGCAGCCAGCCGGTGCCGCTGCCGGAAGCGATGCGGGCAAGCGCCGGTGTCGCTCAGGAAAGCGCCCTGCTCGTGGTGGGGGTCGACGCGGCCGGGCCGGCGGCGCGATCGGGCATGCTGGTCGGCGACATCCTCGTGACCCTGGATGGGGAGCCGGTGCGCCGGGGCGAGGACCTGGTTACCATCCTGAACGCCGAACGGGTGGGGCGAGCGGCGGTGGCCCAGATCATTCGCGGCGGCGTCCCCATCACCCTGACGGCGACCATTGGCGAGCGTGGCAAGGAAGAATAGGCGAAACCATGAGTACGAACACTATCACAACGGACGACGTCGACCGGGCGCTGGAAGCGACGGCGACGCGCTTACGCGCCAGCGTAGCGGAGGTGCGCTCCGGCGGGAGCGGCGCCGGCACCGTCTGGCGCCGGGACGGCACGATCGTGACCAATCACCACGTCGCCGGCGGGGACCAGGCAGAGGTGATCCTCGCCGACGGTCGGAACTTCCGGGCTACCGTCACCGCCCGCGATCCCCGGAACGACCTCGCCGTCCTGCGCATCCCCGCCTTCGATTTAATACCGGCA
>JAICXR010000584.1 GCA_025980355.1 Chloroflexota bacterium
ATTTCTACGGGTTCCAGCTCCGCCCGCTCCGGGCCGGTAAAGACGATCGCCTCGCCGCGCAATGCCGCCTCCTGTCCTCCGCTGCGCCGCCGCCACCTGTCGGCCCGCGGCGGTAGAGTGTAGTGTCTACGTGCGGGGAGAGGGTCAGGAGGAGAGTTCCCCCTGATTCAGCACCGCCACGCAGCCGACGCGCGGCGTCTCGCTCTCCGGGCGCTGCGTGTCGAACTCGCCGAAGTAGAGGTCGTAGTCCGACGCCATCGCCTGGACGCCGCGCACCGGAAAGCCGGAGGGGTGGGTCACCGGCCGGCCCCGCACCGTCCCGTGCAGGCACAGCTCCAGGCCGAGCGGGTCGCGCACCAGCCGGTTGACGTCGCCGTCCACGTCGGCGTAGTCGCCGGCGCGACCGCAGACGGGGCAATCGTCCGGCGGATTGTGGGCCAGGCTGGCCTCGTAGCGCACCTGGGCGGCAACCCGGAAAAACTCCTGCCGCCGGCCTTCGATCTCCAGCGTCGCCTGCTCCATCTCGTTGGCGCGCAAGAGCTTGTAGTAGTAGCGGATGTCCAGGGCGTGGGAGTGGTTGTGCCGATGGTTGCTATACCCGCGATACGGCTGCAAGTTCCGGATCGTCGCCCGGGCGTCGCAGCGGAGGATGTCGTGCGCGTGGCCGGCGTCGGCCCGCACGCCCAGGTAGCCGGACATACTGTCGATCACGAACTGCGTCGCTCGATCATAGGCCGGGGCGATGTCGGTCGACACGTAGAACCAGACGTTGGGATAGCGCGGCAGGTTGAAGACCGAAGCGTCCGGCAAGAATACGACCATAAGGAACCGTCCTTCCGCTTCCACCGTGTGGAATCGCTACAGTATGAACCGACACGTCGGGTCAGGTCAAGCAATTAGCTTTGAAATTGATCCCACCCTTCCTGGTAATAGCCGGGTAGCACTGGACGTAGCAGCGTATTCACCTCGACGCCCGCCTGCTGCTGGACCACGTCTTTGCCGAAGGTGAAGAGGCCGGGGACCTGGGCGTCGGTGAGGAACCGTGTCGGCGCCGTGATGTGCAGGTCGGCCAGCTGCAGCGGCGCCTGGCCGGCCAGGACGAAGCCCCAATCGCCGAAGCTCGGAACGTCCACGTGGAACGGCGTCGCCGACGGCCAGACGGAACGCGCCGTCGCCACGATGCACCAGAAGGCTTTGGCGGTGTAGAAGGGCGACGTGGCCTGGGTCACGAAGGCGCCGCCCGGCGCCAGATGGTCCCGGACGAGGCCGTAGAACTCCCGGGTATAGAGCTTCTGGAGGGCCTCCGTCCGCGGGTCGGGCAGGTCGGCCACGATCAGGTCGTAGCGGGAGCTGCTCCGCTGCAGATACTGGTAGCCGTCGGCGTTGACGACGTGCAGCCGGGGGGCGGCGTAGGCATGGTCGTTCAACGCCGTCAAGAGGGGTTGGCCGGCGAAGAGCGACGTCATCCCGGGGTCGAGGTCGACCAGCGTGATGCTGCCGACGTCCGGGTATTTCAGCAGCTCCCGGGCGGCCAGGCCGTCGCCGCCGCCGATGATGAGGATCGCCGTATGCCGCGCCACCGCCGCCATCGCCGGGTGGATCAGCGTCTCGTGGTAGCGGGCCTCGTCGATGGAGCTGAACTGCAAGTGGCCGTCGATGAACAGGCGGACATCGTCGTGCCACTTCGTGACGACCAACTGCTGGTATTGCGTCTGCGTGGAAAGGATGATCGGCGCCCGAAAGAGCCGCTGCTCCAAATTG
>JAICXR010000131.1 GCA_025980355.1 Chloroflexota bacterium
AGCCCATCGACTATGTCGAGTTCTGCGGCGCCCCGCACGCCGAAGTCGCCGTGGGCGCGGCAGTCTGATGCAACTGGAGCGGCGCTTCGCCGACGAGATCATCGCCCACGCCCGCGAGGGCCGGGCGACGCCGGAGGAGGCTGAGGTCTGCGGTGTGCTGCTGGGCAAGGACGGCGTCGTTTCGGAGATCATGCGCATCAAGAACATCGCCGACCAGCCGCGCGTCCGCTACGAGATGGACCCCCAGGGCCTGTTCCAACTGATGCGGCGGTTGGACGAGACGGGGATGGAGCTGATCGCCATCTACCATTCCCACCCCCATACCCGGGCCTATCCCTCGGTGACGGACCGGGGCAATGCCCACGATGACGAAGGCCGCCCGCTGTGGCCGGACGTCATCTATATCATCTGTTCGCTGGAGCAGCCGGACGCGCCGGTGCTGAACGCCTTCCGGCTGTTCCCGGACCACTCCGAAGACGTCGCGTTGGAACTGGTATAGAGAGAGATTAGGCATGAGTGTCGAAACGCAAGAGCCGTTCAAGCGGATTAATGTCGATGAGGCGAAGAAGATGGCGGACTCCGGCATCCCGGTGATCGACGTGCGGGAACCGAACGAATACCGAACCGGGCACGTGCCGGGGGCGAAGCTGGTGCCGTTGAACACCTTTCTACGTTCGCCCAAGCAGCACCTGCCGGCCAGCGGCCCAGTCCTCTTCATCTGCGCCATGGGCCAGCGTTCGGCGGTCGCCTCCGAGATGGCCGCCGCCTCCGGCGCGGCCGACGTCTACAACATCGAGGGCGGCACCAACGGCTGGATCGCCAAGGGCTACCCCACGGAGAAGTAGGCAGGGCGGCGATTGCCTCTCTATCCCTCAATGTTGGCAACGTCCGTTCGTCATGATAGGACGAACTGCCATGTGCCCGCCCGGCAAATCGCCTCGGTGGATCAGCCAGAGGCGCGTTCGCTCAACACGTTGTTTTGGGAACAGCCGGAGGACCAATGAACGCCGGAATCAGCGACAAGGACCTGTCTCGTGTCCGCGAGTTAGTGGCGGCCGGTCGGCCCATTGACGCCACGACGGTGCAACATCTGCTGAACGTCGTCGATACCCTCATCGTTGGCGGGGCCGATGTTACGCGGAGTGTGCCCGTGCTGATACTCGAAGCTGAAGAAGACCGGGAAACCGACGAGATCCCCGATTCAGCGCTGCATCCGGTGGTACGGGCGACGGCTTGCGTATTCAAACGTGGCACCGGCGCGCCATCGTCCCTCAGTGACCTGCGTCGTAATGCCTGGGAGGAGCGTGCGCAGCAAATCCTCAAGCAGAACTGATCGTGGAGTTCATAGATTCCGGCATCTTTGTCCGGCACATCACCGGCGATCACCCCGCACATTCCTTCCGGGCGACACGCGTCTTCGATGAGGTTGCCCGTGGCGTTCGCGAAGGCTTTTCGACCATCGTCGCCATCGCGGAAGTCGTCTACGTCTTGTCGTCGGTGGCGAACAGTTACCGACTCTCGCGCGAGCAGATTCGTGGTGCCGCCCTACCCTTGCTCCTCCTGGACCATCTCCACCTCGAACGCAAGCAAATGATCGCCGAGGTGTTCGATTGGTACACTCGAACACCGGCCGACTTCGTGGACTGCTATCATGCCGTGCTCGCCAGGGTACAGGGACTGACGGGCATCGTGACATTCGATGCCCACGTTCGGCTATTCCCCTTCGTGCAGACACGGCAGGTCTTGAACGGGCCGAGCAAGGCGTACCGTAGACATGCCGTTTCATATGGCGGCGGTCGGCGCGACTGATCGCGGCGGCCTCGAGGGCCAGGCCGCCGCCGGACGAACGGCCGAAGACCGGCGCGGACCCGCCGGATTCCTCGATCGGCGCGGCGGAGTCTTTGATCCCTCGGTCGGTGGCGTATGGTTCGGAGTCGCCGCTGTCGCGGCGCCCTCGGCGGTGGTAGTTGAAGATGGTGAAGCGCCGCTTGAGCGCGCTTGCTAAGCCGGTTCCGTTCGACTACACTCGGCGGCACGGCGAACTGCCGTCTGTATGCAATGAGAAAGAGGACCAGCGATGCCCCGTCTACCCGCCACGTCATCGTTGTCCCGCCGCGACGCGCTGCGCGCCGTCGGGCTAGCCGCTCTGGGGAGCGTCGCGCTCGCCGCTTGCGGCGGTTCGGCCGCCGCTCCCGCCGCCGCGTCGACGACCGCCTCAATCGCGCCGGCCACGACCCAGGCCGCCCCTTCGTCGGCGTCATCGTCGGCCGCGCCGGCGAGCACCACCAGCGCCGTCACCGAGGCAACGACGTCGAGCACCTCGTCTACGGCCGCGGCAACCTCGGCAGCGACGAGTTCGCCAGCGACGAGTTCGGCCGCCGCCGCTAGCACGTCCCAGGCCGCCAGTACGGCGACGGCCACGTCGTCCACGCTGGTGGTCACTCGCCGGGCAGGGGATATCCTCTACTTCGCCGAGTTCAGTGGGGACCAGATGAAGGTGATCGACACCTTGATCGGCCCCTTCCAGCAGGCGCACGCCGGCACGAAGGTCGAGGTGATCCCCGTCTACGACTCCGGCGTCATCGAGATGCAGAAGCTCACGACGCTGGTCGTCAGCGGCACCCCGCCGGACCTGATCAAGTGGACCGGGGGGGCCAGCAGCATGGCGCAGAACGGCTTCACCACGCCACTGGATGCCTATGTGGCGCGAGATAAGTTCGACCTGGCGCAGTACAACCAGAAGGTGCTCAAAGTCGCCGGCTACTACCAGGGCAAGCTGCATGCGCTGCCCTTCGCCTACGGCGGCAACGGCCTGGCGATGGTCTACAACCGCACGCTCTTCCAGCACGCCGGCTTGGCGGAGCCGCCGACCGCGTGGGGCGACGCCAGTTGGACCTGGGACGCGATGTTGGCGGCGGCCCAGAAGCTGAACAAGCTGAACGGCAACACCTTCAGCCAGGTCGGCCTCCTCCAGCCGGGCTACTACATGGATCTCCCCCAACTCTGGCAGACCTCCTGGATCAGCAGCGATCTCAAGACCATCACCTGCGACAGCCAGCCGATGATCGACTGCTACACCAACTACGGCGACCTGTCGGCCAAGTACCACGTCGCGCCCATGAGCACCGATAAGACGCCGGACAAGGGTTTCCTGAGCGGCGCGGTCGGCCTGGCCACCATCGGCGGCTGGGAGTTCACCACCTATGCCAAAACGAGCAGCCTGGATTTCGGCTTCGCCCCTTTCCCCAAGGTCCAGGTGTCCGGGTCCCAGGTCAACGCGACGATCTTGCAGCTCGGCACGGGCAAGAACGTCGATGGCGGCTGGGCGCTCATGCAGTACCTGATCGGCGGTTCGCGGCAGGCGCTCTTCGAGAATCGGGTGCCGCTAACGCCGGATGCCATCACCAAGTGGGCTGGCGGTCTTTTCTCCGACCGCAACGTGCGCGTGCCGGTGCTGGTCGACGCCATCGCCGCCGCGCTGCCGGATGATCCCATCCTGTTCACCAAGAACTGGACGACAATGAACAAGGCCGTCGACCCGGTGATGACGAACCTGCAGGACGGCAAGGTGACCGCCCAGACGGCGCTCTCGGGGCTGAAGCCGACCCTCCAGGCGCTGCTCTGAACCTGCCCCTCCCAAAGCCGCTCTCCAGCTTGCCGGGGAGCGGCTTTCCCGCCGCCCAAGGAGGTCGTCCGTGATCATCGACTGCCACGCCCATCTCAGCCACCACAGCCGCTCGACGTGGGCGGAGGAGGACCGGCTGCTCATCGAAGCGGCCGATCGGTTAGAGATCGATCAGCTCTGCTGCTCGGTACTGACACCCAGGCGGCCGGCATCGGCGCAAGGATTCCAGGAGTGCAATGCCTGGGTGGCGGAGGCCATGGTCCGCTTCCCCGGTCGGGTACTCGGCTACTGCTACGTCAATCCCGGCTACACCCGCGAGGCGCTGGACGAGATCCGTCGTTGCGTCGAGGATCGTGGCTTCATGGGAATCAAGCTGTACAACGAATATACGGCGACGGAGCCGGTGGTGTGGCCGGTCGTCGAGCTCGCCATCGAGTTGCGGGTCCCGGTGCTCCACCACGCGGGACACGCCCATTACTTTGTCACGGAACAGCCACGCATCTCTGACGGCGGTCACCTGGCGGAGCTCTCCCGGCGGTACCCGGAGGCCATGCTCATCTGCGCGCACGTCGGCGGGGGCGGGGACTGGGAGTGGACGATCAAGGCGCTGCGCCACGCGCCCGGCGTGTACCTCGACACCAGCGGCAGCGTGATCGACGAGGGCATGGTGGAGATGGCGGCCGCCACCCTGGGCGTTGATCGCCTCCTGTTCGGCTGCGATATGTCCATGACCCAGGGCGTCGGCAAAATCCGCTCGGCGCAGCTCAGCGCCGCCGAGAAGCGCCAGGTACTGGGTGGGACTATGGCGACCATCATGGGGAGGCGCGAGCGGTGCTAATTGACGTCAATGCCTACCTCGGGCACTTCGCCTTCCGGCAACTCCGCTTCAATACCGGGTCGACGTTGCTCACGATGATGGACAGCGCCGCGATCGACCAGGCGGTCGTGTCCAGCGCCAGCGCGATCACCTACCGCAACGTACAGGCCGGCAATGAGGAGGTTGCGGCGGAGGTTCGCGGCCATCGGGACCGGCTCATCCCCTTCGCGGTCATCAATCCGGGCTACGCCGGGTGGCGGGATGATCTGGTGCGATGCCATGAGGAGTTCGGGATGGGCGGCCTTCGCCTCTATCCGAACTGGCACGCCTATCACCTTTCCGATCCAAGCTGCCTGGAACTCGTCCAGGCGGCGAGCGAGCGCCACATGACCGTCTCGATCGCCGTTCGCGCTGAGGACCCACGCCAGCGCCACTGGCTCCTGGACGTGCCGGACGTCGCCCTGGAGGAGATCGCGACGCTCGTGCAACAGTTTCCCCAAGCGCAATTCCTGATCGTGAACGGGATCAACTTCGTCCGTTCCCAATTGGGGCGCAAACACAACGGCCTGCCGCCGAACTACCACATCGAGGTCTCGCGACTGAGCGCACTGCTCCAGAATGAGATCGGCGCACTCCTCGACCATCTGGGGCCCGAGCGGGTCGTCTTCGGCACCGGCATGCCTTTCACCTACCCCGGCCCTGCGCTGTTGAAGTTGCAGGTGCTCTCCGCGAGCGAAGCCGTCAAAGAGCAGATCGCCTGGAAGAACGCAGCGCGGCTGCTCGCCCGCGTCGCGGCGGACGACGGCGTGCTCGGCTCCACGTCCCACGGGTGACCGAGACGGGTACGTCAGCGCCAGAGCGGATCGCTGATGAGCTGAATCTCCACGCCGGCTTGCTGGGCGACTTCGCGGACACCCGGCGCCACGAGCTGGGGGACGACGCTGTTCGGTAGCCGAACGCCAACGCCGTAGGCGCCGTTCGGCAGGCTCTGGACCGGCGGGAAGCTCTCTTGCCAGCGTACGTAGAACACCAAGCGCTGGTCGTCGCTGTAGCGGGCCAGGGAGGCGAAGCCGCGCGTCTGCGGCGTCGATGGGATGAAGTCGCGGTACTTGGAGTCGGCCACGAACTGCGCCGAGAACGACGTACCGCCGGCACCCGCCGTGCGGCGGCCAAGTCTATCCAGGCGAACGCTGCTACGACCGTGCGGCAGATGGTCGGGGATCACATCGCCAAAACTGGTCGGGAAGGCGCGGGTATTGGCGCTGCCGGGTGGGAGGCGGGCGTCGAGGACACGCTCCAATAGGTGGCCAGCACGCCGCTCGATCTCGCCGGCCTCGCCGATGTCGCGCGCATACTCCCCCGCTCGGGCGCGCAGTTGGCCGCTCCGCCGGCCGTAGTTGAAGCGGATGTAGTCGTCGAGGCTGCGCAGGCGGCCGCCGCCGCGCGCCTGGTAACGGCGCCAGCCCTGCTCCAAGGCCGCACGCTCGGTAGCGGAGAGCCCGCTCAGGTCGACGTCGCGCAGGGAGCGCGCCAGGACGGGCGGAGCGGCGGGGGTGCCGGGCAGTGCGAGCGGCGCCGCGCCGGGCGGCTCCGTCGCGCCCAGGCGGGCGATCTCCTCATCGATCCAGCGCTCCACCGTCGCCGGGTCCAGCCGCTCCTCCGGCAGGCCGAAGCGGGCGCGCCGCGCGTTGTCCACTTCCGTCCAGGCCCGGGCGTCGCCGTCGGCCAGGGCGTCGAGCAACTGGCGGGACGCCGTCGCCCGGCTCGCCTCCGGCGTCGCCACCTCCAGGTCAGCCACCGCCACGGTCAACTCGTCGAGCACCGTCGCATCGCGGCCGGCGTGCTGGTACATCGCGGCGTAGGAGCGGTAGCCGATGGAGGCCAGCGCATCCATGCGTCCCGGATTGGGCGCCACCTCGCGCAGGAGGTCGCGGGCCAGCGTGTTGCCGGCGCCGAACGCCGTGTCGGGCACGCTGCGCAAGGCCCGGACGAAGCGGGCGCCGTCCCGCTGGGGGACGAGGTGCACCAGCTCCGCCAGCTCCTCCGTCGACAGCCGCCCGGGTCGGGCCAGCGTGGCGAAGGCCGCGGCCACCTCATCGGTCAGGCCACCGGCCCGGGCGGCAAGCTGGTCGAGCGCCTCCGCCCGGCGCAACGTATCGGTGGCCGCCTCCGCCAGCTCCGGATGCGACTGGGCGAGCTGGGCGAGGTCCATGCCCTCGCCGAGGTCGGCGTTTTCCAGCAAGCGCGAGAGCCGGCCGACGTCCTCCTCCGGCAGGCGCGACAGCACGCGCAGCACCTCCTCGTCGCTGCGCAGCGTCCGACTGGCCCGGCTCATGAGCGCCGCCAGGCGCTCTAGCTTCGTCGCCACCTGCTCGCCCTCGACGGCGCGCTCCGCCAGACCCAGGACGCGCAACAGCCGGGCGAGCGCCGCGACCTTCTCCGTCAGGCCGGTGGCTTCGACGGCGGCGCGGATCTCGCCGACGCCGATGAACCATGAGGCGACTTCCCAGATGATCGCCCACTTGATGCGGTCGAGGATGCGGGAGGCCATGCCGGTAACTTCGGCCCCTTTGAGGACAGACACGAGGCGCTGGCCCATCTGCCGGAGGATGTTGGCGATCATCTGCTCGGCAGGCGGGTAGCCGAGTTCGGCCAGTTGGACGATCACGATCATCTTGGCAAGCTGCCCGACGCCGTCGATCAGCTTGTCGGGATGGGCGACGAGCGACCAGATGCCTTCCAGCGTGCCGCCGAGGAAGCGGACGAAGCCGCGCGCCGCCTCGTACACCTCGCTGAGATCGCCTGCGGAGATTTCCGGCCCGTGCGGGCCGAGGCGGATGCCGGGCGCCAGGCTGATGTGTGCCTCCAGCAACAGCGCCAACAATTGACGCCGATCGAACGGCGCCGGGTCGCCAAAGCGCTCGCCGAGCGTCTCCAGCATTGACCACAGTTCGCTATCCATGTCGGCAAACAGCTGATCCCACAGGTCGGCTTCGCGAAGACGCTGGAAGATCGCATCCAGCTCGCTCTTACTCTCCACGCTCTTCAGGATTTCGACGATCGCCGTCTCTTGCGGCGCGTTGGTCCAGGCACGGATGAGTACCTCGATATAGTGCGCGCGGGTCTGCCAGTCCAAGGTGGCGAAGGCGGCGGCGTTCAGCTCGGCCAGCAGCCCCGCCGCTCGTTCGATGGCGTCGTCATCGCCGCGCGCGATGAGGGCGTCGATCGGATCGAAGACGGCGTGGCGGACCATCTCGACCGGCAACCGCGCCGTGCCGGCGCGTCGCGCCCGCGCCACGCCGGCCTGAAAGGCGCTGAAGGCGCCGACGTCGGGCGCCGAGAGGCCGCCGCCGCGAAAACCGACGGCGGCGACGCTGTACCCGCCGGGGAGCTGGCCGAGCACCCGCCCGCTGAAGGTCCCGGTCACGCCTTCCACCGGCGAGGTCAGGGGCTGCACCCGGAGGTCGGCCTCCGTCACCGCTTCGTCGAGCGCCGCCACGTAGTAGGTCCGCCGGCCATGGAGCATGCCGACGGCGATGACCCAACTCTCGGCGCCGAACAGCACCCGGCCCCAGACATCGGCGCGGCCGAGATTGTGGGTCGTGGCGTAGCGATGGGATTGCACGCGCACGTAGTGGTTGCCGGGCAGCGCCAGGACGACGGCGTCCTGGAACGGC
>JAICXR010000290.1 GCA_025980355.1 Chloroflexota bacterium
CCAAGGCGCACATCGCCGATCCGCACCTAGTGCGCAAGATGCGCGAGGGCCATCGCGAGGACGTGCGCTTCTGTATCCGTTGCTTCCAGGCTTGCATCGGCCGCTTGCAGACGATGACCTGCATCTACAACCCGGTGACGATGCGCGAACGCGACTGGGCGGAAATGCGGCCGGCCGAGCGGCGGACGCGGGTGGTGGTGGTCGGCGGGGGGCCGGCCGGCATGGAGACGGCGGTCACGGCGGCGGAGCGCGGCCACGAGGTCGTCGTCCTCGAGCGCGAGCCGCGCATCGGCGGGCAGCTCTGGCTGGCGGCGGCGGGCGAGCTACGCCACGCCTTCGCCGAGGTGGCCGATTTCTACCTCCGTCAGGCGAACAAGGGCTGCTTCACGGTGCGCACCGGGGTAACGGCCGACGCCGACGCCGTGCTGGCGCTGCGGCCGGATGCGGTGGTCGTCGCCACCGGCTCCCGTCCGGCGCCGGTGGGTCTGCCCGGCAGCGGCGGCCCGGTGGCGGACGTGCCGGCGGCGCTGGCCGGCGCTCTGGATGGACGGCGCCGGGTGGCGGTCGTGGACCGCGAGGGCGCCTATCGCGCGCTGGTCGTTGCGGATGTTCTTTCCGCGCGAGGGGCGGAGGTGGTGTTCCTGACGCCGCTGGCGACGGTCAGTCCCTCCGTGGACGGCATGAGCCGCACCGAGCTAGCGGCGCGACTGGCAGCCCAGGGCGTCCATTTCCGGGCCGGCCTCGACGCCGCTCGCTGGCATGCCGGCGCGTTGGTGGCGCGCGACGCCTTCAATGCCGCCGAAGAACGCCTGGACGGCATCGAAGGGGTCGTCGTCGTCGGTCCCTCGGTGCCCGTCAACGAACTCGCCGCCGCGCTGGACGGCCGGACGCCGGAGCTCCACGTTATCGGCGACGCCAACCAGCCGAGGACGGTGGAGGAGGCGACCTTCCAAGGGGGGCGCGTCGGCCGGCTGCTGTAGGGGGCGCCAACCGGAACGGCTCCGTAGGCCCAGCCCGATTGCAGCCTCTCCTTGCCAGGGTCATCGCCGATGATTACAATAGCGGTCACTCGCCGTACCCGCGCGCTATCGTCGGTAGGCACGGGGTAAGCCTGCCGCGTGACATGGCAGACGGGTCCCGGCGTGAAGACGGATGGACGGAAAGGAGCGCGACTGCAATGCAACACCGGTCCGGGTCGGAGGGGTCTCCCACACCAGTAGCGCGGCGGGCTGTCTTAGTCGGGATGCTGGCGACTGGCACCAGCATACTGCTGAGCGCCTGCGGCGGCGCGGCCGCGACGGTCACCGCCAGTTCGGGGTCGGTCGCCCTGAGCGCCAGCGGCTCGGCCGCGTCGAGCGTGGCGGCGACGACCGCCCTGGCGACGAGCGCCGTGGCGAGTAGCGCCATATCCAGCGCCAGCAGCCTGACCAGCACATCTGCCGCCAGTTCGGCGTCCGTGGCCTCCAGCGCCAGCGCCACGCCGGTCCCGCCCACGGTGACGCCCCGGCCGGGCACCAAGGCCATCACCTTCCTGGAACGCGCCGGACAGAACTACCAGAACTTCTTCAAGCAGGCCATCGACAAGTTCCAGCAGGAGCAACCCGGCTACTCGGTACTGGCGGAGTATTCCACGAGCTACCACGACAAGCTGATCGCCGAGGTCGCCGGCGGCACGGCCCCCGACGTCGTCTTCACCTCCGACGACGACCTCTTCTCGCTGGCGGCGAAGGGCGTGGTGATCGACATCGGCCCCTACTTCACGCGCGACAAGCTGAATAAGAGCGACTGGTTCGACATCGCCCTCACCCCCCAGTTCCTGCGCGGGAAGCAGTACGCGATGCCCCTGGATCTTGGTGTCTGGGCGCTCTGGGTGAATAAGGACCTGTTCAAGAAGGCGGGCGTGGCGTTTCCCGACGATACCTGGGACTTCAACAAGTTCCAGGCGGCGGCGGAGCAGCTCACCGTCGACAGCAAGGGGGCGCACGCGCCGGGGTTGGACCCGACCAGCGTGGTGCAGGCCGGCTTCAACGACGGCGCCTTTACCTACGGCATCGACATCCCCGTGGGCGCCTACGGCGGCTCGGTGTTCGACGATCAGGTGACGAAGTGCCTCCTCCAGGAGCAGCCGGCCGTCGACGGGCTGCAGTGGACCGCCGACTTCACCAACAAGCTGCACGCCGCGCTCGGCGCCGGGATCAAGACCCAGGGCACCGTCAACTTCAACTCCGGCAACCTGGCGATGCAAATCCAGGGCAGTTGGGCGATCGGCGCCGTCTGCGGCACCGGGACCTGCAGCTTCGACTGGGACATCTACGCGCCGCCCAAGGGGCCGGTCAAGGACATCATCCTGGCCGAAGCGTCGGGCATCAGCCAGGCCAGCGGCTCCAAGAACCCGGACGGCGGCTGGCTGTTCAACAAATACATGACCGGGCCGGAGGGGCAGTTGCTGGCCTTCCAGAACACGGTGGCCTCGGTGCCGTCGATCAAATCGGTGGCGGACAAGGCCTACTCGACCTGGAACAAGCAGCCGGCCAGCATGAAGATCCTCTCCGACCTGGCGTCGAAGGCGAGCATCCCCTACTGGCAGCGGGCAGTCTCCGACACGGAATTTGAGGACCTGTTCAGCAAGGGGCTGGCGCCCTTGTTCCAGGGGAAGCAGGACGCCCAGGCCGTGCTGGCAAGTGTGACCGGGCAAGCGAACGCGCTCTTGCAGAAGGATCAGCAGTACCTGGCGGGGAAGTAAGCGGCGTTCGCCGCGCGGTGGGATGATCGCTCTGCGGGCCATCCGGCGTAAGCGCGAGACGGTGGACGGCGACGGCTATCCCTTTCACCTGCCTTTCGTGCAGCAATTCGACCGGCTGGAGTTCCGAACGCCGGTGACGTTCTTCGTCGGCGAGAACGGCAGCGGCAAGTCCACCATGCTCGAGGCCATCGCCGCCGGTGTCGACGCCATCACGGCCGGCGGTTCCGATGTGCGCAACGATCCGATGCTGGCGCCCCTGCGCCAGTTGGCCGAGCAGCTCAGCTTCGTCTGGGCGAAGCGGACGCATCGCGGCTTCTTCCTGCGGGCGGAGGACTTCTTCAACTTCGGCGCGCGCACGGCGCGGCTCGTCCGGGAGCTCGATGAGGCGGCCAGCGACTTTGAAGGGAAGCTGACCGGCTACGGCCTGCGGTTAGCGCAAGGATCGGTGCGCGCGCAGCGGGCGGCGCTGGTCGCCAAATATGGGGAGGATCTCAATGCGCGGTCCCACGGCGAGAGCTTCCTGCAGTTCTTCCAGGCCCGTTTCGTGCCGGGCGGCCTCTACTTGCTGGACGAGCCGGACACCGCCCTCTCACCGCAGCGCCAACTGGCGCTGCTGGCGTTGCTGAAGGATATGGTGGCGCAAGAGGCCCAGTTCGTCATCGCGACCCACTCCCCGATCGTGCTGGCCTATCCCGACGCCACGATCCTGACCTTCGACGGCGCGACGATCAGCGAAACGCCGTACGACGCCGTGGAGAACGTCACCTTGACGCGGCAGTTCCTCTCCAACCCGGCGGCGTTTTTACGACGCCTGTGAACGGCGGCGAGTAGGTGTTCCGGCTGGAGGGAACGTTCGTCGACAACGTCTATTCACGGGCGATCAGCGACCAGTGCTTCCAAGAACTGATGTGGTGTCTGGATGCGCAGGTTGGTCCGAACGGCCAGCGCCGGTCCCCAATGGGCAACGTTGGTGAAGAGCACGTAATCCGGCTGTGCCGCTACGGCGCTTACGACCACCGGCAAATCATTGACATGCCGGAGCACCGGCAGGATCGCCGGCGCCAGGCGAGCGATTTCCTGCTCCGTTGGCCGGGGCCAACGCTCCAGCCGCACGCGAGCCAACCAGCCGGCATAGACGGCTTCAACATCGGCCGTGGCCGAAATGGCCGCCTTGCGGGCAAGAGCGCGTTGCGCCTCCTGATGAACAGCATCGGCAAGAACGATGGTGATCTGAGGAAGATGGGTGGCCAGGATCAACACCGCTTTGGAGGCACTCCAGGCGCTGATGCAGCCATCAAGAAGGACCCCGTATCGAGGAAGATGCGCAAGGCCACGGCGATGACGTTCACTGCGCCTCTGTCGATCGCCGTTCATCGTCGTCGGATTCAGGCGGCTGCCGAGCCATCGTGTGGTCAGCCCGGATTTCCGCGATGAAGTCGGCACGATACCCTTCCTGGAGCAATTCCTCTCGAACTGCCGGCAGCTCGTCGACGTAGTCTTGAGCGGTCAACCCAACCGCAGCAACCGCCCGGCTGGCCCGTTCCATGAGGGCGGCAAGTTGGGCGTCTTGCGGCACGATCAACAGGGCATTGCCGGCCACGACGTAGGCAACGGTTGACCCACCCTCGACCTGGAGCGCGGAACGGACCACTTTCGGCAGCGCGAGACGCCCCTTATGATCCAGCACGGCAAACCCCGCCGTCGTTCGCTGTTCGTTCATACCCTTACGCCCGTCCCGCCCATTTCCCCTGCCTCTGCCCAGTGGGATAATCCTACCATTGACAGACGTTGACGGCGCCGCTGCATCTCCCTATGATGGTCGCCATACGGTCCCATCGTTTCAAGTCCTTGTGGTCTTGGAGCTTGATCGTGTGCCTGGGTGCTTTGTAGAGGAGGGCGTTGCAATGGATTCGTTCGGCCTGCCGTCGGAGACGCTCCGTTCCCGCCGGCGCTTTTTGACGGCCATCGTGGCGGGTGTGGGCGCGGTGTCCCTTGCCGCCTGTGGCGGGAACGCCGCCGTGAGCGGCACGACGAGCGCCGCGCCGAGTACGAGCACCGCGGCGACCAGCAGCCCGGCAGCCAGTGCCAGCACGGCGGTGACCAGCAGCGCGGCGACGAGTGCCAGCAGTGCCGCGACGAGTAGCGCGGCAGCGAGCACTGCCGCTACTGGTAGCGCCAGTGCGACGGCGACCACGGCGTCTACCACCAGCAGCGCCGCGGCGGCGGCCGCG
>JAICXR010000373.1 GCA_025980355.1 Chloroflexota bacterium
ACCGCTCCAGTTCGGCGTCCACGTCGCTGGAAAGCGACAGCCGCTTGGCCTTCGCCAACGGCTCGACGGTCGCCACGACGCCACGCACCGCGTCGTGGACGTTGACGTGCTGCCAGTGCAGCTCGATCCGCCCCGCCTCGATCTTGGAGAGGTCCAGGATGTCGTTGATAATCGCCAGCAGCGACTCGGCGCCGTGGACGACGCGGCGGACGTCCTGGCGCTGCTCTTCCAGCAAGGCGCCGTCGATCCCATCCAGCAGGACGTGGGAATAGCCGATGATGGAGTTCATCGGCGTGCGCAATTCGTGGCTCATGTTGGCCAGGAACTCGCTCTTCAGGCGATTGGCGCGGACCAGGGCGCGGTTGCTTTCGTGCAGCTCGAGTAAGGTTTGGGAATGCTCGTAGCCGACGCTGATCAACCGGGCGAGCGTTTCCAGGAGCGGCCGTTGCTCGACCAGGGAGCGTTCGTCAGGCAGTTCATCAGCGCCGAAGTAGAGCTCGATGGCGGCGATGGTGCGCCCCTGCTCCTGGACGGGGAGGCCGAGGGCCCGCACCGGGGCGAACGGCGGTGGCGTTTCCGGCGTCCGCCCCGGTCCGTCGGCGTCCGGCATCGCTCCGTCACCGATCTGGCCCGCCGTCAGTGCCCGGCTCAGCGGCGTGCAGTCGGCGCCGAGGGCGGCCAGCCGTGCCGCCGCCAGCGCCGTGATGTCGTCACCGCCTGCTCCGGCATAGGCCGCCAGGAGGATCGGGCTCGGCGCCGTCCCGGAGACGAAAATGCCCCCGGCGGCGTGCAGGATGTCGACCAAACTGGCGATCAGGCGCCGCTCAAACTCGGTCGGGTCGTGGGTGTCGATGATCGTCCCGGCGACGCTGTTCAGCGTCTCCAGATCGGACAGGCGGTACTTCACCTGCGTCCGTTCACGTTGCAACGAATCGACCATACTCTGAAAGGCCTCGGTGAGCCACTGGATGCCGGCCTCCTGGGCGCCCTCCGCACCGGCGGCGTCCGCTTTCACGCCGGCGACCTGCAGCGCCTGGCGGCCCAGCTCGGTCAGGGCCGCATTTGTCGCGCGCTCGATGTTCGCCGTGGCGCGAAGGTTGGTGACCGTGAAGACGACCGCGATCAGCAGCAGCACCAGCATGGCGATGGCGAGCGATGCGAGCGAGCCCTGCAGTACCGACGCCTGGAACAGCACCATGACGGCACAGGCCATACAGGCGAGCGGGAAGCCGGCCAGCAGGGAAAAGCGGATCAGCATACGCGCCCAATCATCCTCGCTGGTCGCACGCGCCGCCCTGGTGATGGTTCGGCACGCGCCGCTGCGCCGTGCTCGATACGATAGCATTCACGATCTACCACGAAGTTATACCGCGGCCCCCCCGTTTGTGCTAAGGACCGGTGTACTCTGGTGACGGAACGGCCCTGGCTCGTACCATGTGGGAGGTCGGTACGCCGCGGGCCGGGCCAGGGAGGGTTGAGGACCAATGTCATCACGCATCCTCGTCGTCGACGACGACACCAGCAATTCGGAGCTGGCGAGGAAAATCCTGTGCGCCAGCGGGTACGACGTGCTCCTGGCGTACGACGGCCAGCAAGCCATTAACATGGCCGTCGACACGCTCCCGGACCTCATCTTGATGGACCTTTCGTTGCCCGGTATCGACGGCTGGGAGGCCGTCCAGCAGATCCGGACCAAGGTTGCGCGCCCGATCCCGATCCTGGCGCTCACCGCCCATGCGATGCAAGGCGATCGCGAGCAGGCGCTGGCGGCCGGCTGCACGGAATACCTCGCCAAACCATACAAGCCGGTGGAGCTGCGGGACAAAGTCAGCGGTCTGTTGCCGGAATAGAAGGGCGGCCTGGCGTTTCAGCCGCCGCCCTTCACGCTGCCGGCGGTCAGCCCCTCCACCATGTAGCGCTGGCCGAGGGTATACATCAGGACGACCGGGATCGTCATCATCAATGATGCGGCCATCATGTTGCCATACGGGTAGACGTCGCCAAAGACCATCTGGGCCAGCCCCACCGGCAGGGTCTTGCTGGTGTCGCTGAAGATGAAGGCGTAGGCGAAGAGGAACTCGTTCCAGGAGGCGGTGATCGCGAACAGCGCCGTCGCCATCAGGGCCGGCTTCACCAGCGGCAGCACCACCCGGAAGAAGGCGGTGAGGCGGTTGCAGCCGTCCATCTGGGCCGCCTCTTCCAGCTCCTCCGGGATCGAGCGGTAGTAGCCCATCAGGAGCCAGGTGCAGAAAGGCAGGATGAACGACGGGTACGTCACCATGAGCGACGTCACGGAGTTGTTGAGGTGCAGGTCGCTGAGGATCTTGTACATGGGGATCAGCAGCATGATGCTCGGCACCAGGTAGGTGATCAGCACCAGCACCGAGAAGGTGCGCGCCCCCCGCCAGCGCAGGCGGACCAGGGCGTAGGCGCCGAGTGCTGCGGCGCAGACCGAGATCGTCGTCGTGACGATCGCCACGGCCACGGTGTTCTTCAGCCAGGTCGGGAAGTCCGTCTGGGACAGCATGTACCGGAAGTGCTCGACCGTCCAGGGTTGCGGCCAGAAGACGTTGACCGCCTCTTCGATCTGCGCTTCCGGTTTGAAGGCGGTGATGATCGACCAGTAGAAGGGGAAGAGCTCGAAGACCAGCACGACGGCGAGGATCAGCAGGGAGGCGACGCGCATAGCCCGGGCGTTCCCGCGCTGGCCGAAGAGGCTCGACCTCTCGCCGTGCCCGATCGCGTGGCGCAGCACCGTCGCCAGCGCCAGCACCGCCGTCTCCGCCGCTTCGATGAGGCGCATCAGCAGCCAGCCCAGGCCGTGGAAGAGCAGGACGAAGGGCGCCACGACCGCCCGCAGGACGCCGGGCAGCTCGCCCGTGGGCGTCTCATTCCCGCTGGACATCATGTACCGGCCGAGGATGGCGATCACCACCGCCAACACGGGCGCGGTGGAGAGGGCGATCGTCGTGCCCTGGCTGTACAGGAAGCCCGTGATCGCCCGGTAGGCCAGGATCGCGTAGAGCTGGGTGGCGTTGCCGGGTCCGCCGGCCGTCAGCAGGTAGATGAGGCCGAAGCCGTTGAAGGTCCAGATGAAGGAGAGCAGGCAGCAGACGATGATGACGTAGCGCAGGCCCGGCAGGGTGATGTGCAGGAAGCGCCGGAAGGCGTTGGCGCCGTCGATCGCGGCGGCATTAAATTGTTCCGAATCTAGCGCCTTGATGCCGGACAGCAGGACGACGATGAAGAAGGGCACGCCGCCCCAGATCTGCACCGCGGTCACGGCCGGGAGGGCGAGGTGCGGGTCGCCGAGCCAGGAGAGGCCGCCGTTGCCGATGTGCAGCCGCTGAAGGATCAGGTTGATGCCGCCGAACTGCGGGTCATACAGGCTGCGCCAGATCAGCGCCTTCACCACTTCGGGGATGACCCAGGGGATCAGGACCAGGGCGGTGAGGATATTGCGTCCCGGGATATTGGTCGCCAGGATCAACGCCACCAGCAGGCCGAGCCAGAACTTGATGAAGACGGCGCTGACGGCGAACTCCAGCGTCACCTTGATGGAGTTCAGATATTCCTGATTCTGGATCAGGTTGCCGAAGTTCGTCAGGCCGACAAAGGGCCCCGTCTTGAAGCCGGCGGTGCGGGTGAAGACGAGGAAGACTGCCTGCAATAGCGGCCAGCCGACGACGCCGAACAGCAGGATGACCATCGGCAGCATGAATGGCAAGGCGGTCTTCCAGTCGGCCCCGACGGTCCGGCCGGCCCACGATCCTCGACGGGCCGGTCGCGCCGCGACGATCGCCTTGGCGCGTGGGGTGGCGGTTTCCGTACGCAAACTC
>JAICXR010000531.1 GCA_025980355.1 Chloroflexota bacterium
CAGCAGCAGGACGTTGGTCGGGCGCAGCAGCAGTTTGGCCAGGGCCACCCGACTGCGTTCGCCGCCGGAGAGCACGCCGATCTCCTTGAAGACGTCCTCACCACGGAAGAGGAAGCGCCCCAATAGGCTGCGTACGTCCGTTTGCGTCCAGCCGGGCGGCGCGACCTCGTAGACCTCCGAGAACACGGTATGGTCGGGCGTCAGCGACTCCGCCTGGTGCTGAGTGAAGTAGGCAGGACGAACGTTGTGTCCCCAGGTGACGCTGCCACGGTCGGGCTGCTCCTCCCGCGCCAGGAGCCGCAGCAGCGTCGTCTTGCCGGCGCCGTTGGGGCCGATCAGGGCGATGCGGTCGCCGCGTTCGATCGTGAAGGTCACGCCATCGAAGACCACGTGGTCGCCGTAGCCCTTCCGCACCCGGCGCAGCAACATTGTCTCCCGACCACTCGGCGTCGTTGCCGGGAAGCGGAAGGCCAGGCGGCGACCGGGCGGCGGCGGCGCTTCCACCCGTTCGATCTTGTCCAGCAGCTTCTCCCGGCTCTGGGTGGCGCGCGTCTTCGACGGCTTGCCGCGGAAGCGCGCAATCCAGGCCTCCTGCTTGCCCACGTACTCCTGTTGCCGCGCGTAGGCCGCCGCTTGCGCCTCCAGCCGCTCCTCCTTCTGCTTGAGGTAGGCGGAGTAATTGCCGGACCAGGGGATGACGGCGCCGTTCTCCAGCTCCAGGATGCGGGTGCAGACGCGATCCAGCAGCCAGCGGTCGTGGGAGACGATGAAGATGCTGCCCTTGTAGGCGCGCAGGTACTCGGCGAGCCATTCCACGGCGAACAGGTCGAGGTGGTTCGTCGGCTCGTCCAGCAACAGGATATCGGGCGCCCGCAGCAGCAGCTTGGCCAGGCCGACGCGCATCTGCCAGCCCCCGCTGAACTCGTTGACGCGCCTGTCTCGGTCCGATGGAGAGAAACCGAGCCCGGCCATCACCTTGCCGACTTCCGCCTCGATGGTGTAGCCGCCGAGGCGATCGAACTCCGTCTGCAAGGCGTCGTGGCGCTCCACGAGCGCCAGCAAGCGCGCATCGTCAACGGTGGCGGAGAGTTCCGCCTCCAGCAGTCGTTGCTCACCTTCCAGGTCGAGGATGCGGGCAAACACCGACAGCAGCTCGTCGTGCAAGGTACGTTCGGAATCGAACTGGATGTCCTGGGCCAGGTAGCCGAGCGTGTCGCCCGGCGTGGTGGTGATGCTACCGCCGTCCGGCTCATCCTCGCCCAGAATCAGACGCAGCAGCGTCGTCTTGCCGGCGCCGTTGCGGCCGACCAGGCCGACCCGTTCGCCCGGGTTGAGTTGGAAGGAAAGGGTGGCGAGCACGACCTGCCCACCGAACGCCTTCTTCAGGTCGGTGACACGTAGCATGATGGGGTTGAATGGTCCTTACAAGCGGCCCATGAGGGAACCGAGCACGGCTTCGCGCACCCAGAGCCCGTTCCGGGCCTGACGGAAATAGGCGGAGCGCACGTGCCGGTCGAAGTCGGCCGGGAGTTCCGCCCCGCGTGGCAGCGGGTGCAACAGCATCAACTCGCCGTTTTGCTGCACGGCGGCGCGGAGCGCCGCGGCGACCGATTGCGACCAGCGCACGCTGCGCCGGGTCGACGGCGTGACATAAATGGCGGACAGGCCGCCGGCATCCTCGGCCAGCGCGGCGATCGGGCGGCGAGCCGCCACGTCGTCGACCGGCTCGTCGTCGGGGCCGTACCAGACGGCGGCGATCTCGGGGAAGTGGAGGATCGCCCGGCGCAGCGATGTCACCTCACGCCCCTGGGCGTCCTCCGCCACCAGGCCCAGGCGCAGACCCTGGAAGGAGCCGAACGCCTGGCGCAGGGTGTAGAGGTCGGCCAGCGTCTGGGTCGGGTGCTCGCCGCACATCAGGCCGGCGTTCACCAACGGCACGCGACTGAGCGCGGCCAATTCCTCCACGGTCGGTGACCAGGTATGGCGCACGACCAGGAGGTTACAGAGCAGGTCGATCGACTGCAGCACGTCGGCCAGGGCCTCCGCGGCGTAGGGCAGGCCCTGCGGGCCGGAGATATCCAGCACCTGGCCGCCCAGCCGGAGCGCCGCCGCCTGGAAGGAGCTGCGCGTGCGGACAGAAGGCGCGGCAAAGACCAGCGCCACAATCGCGCCGGTGAGCACCGGCGGCGCGTTCTCGACGCCACGGGACTCCAACGTCCCGGCGAGATCAAGCAGCCGCTCCATGCCGGCTCGCCCCAAGTCGTCGACACCTACAAGATGCTGCACCGTGTCCTCCCGACCGACATAGTAGCCGCATTGGGCCGCCCTTGTCATGTACTTGTGCCCTGCCATCGA
>JAICXR010000317.1 GCA_025980355.1 Chloroflexota bacterium
GAAGAGGCAGAAGGGTCGGTCGTGTGCTTCCCGCAGGAAGCGCATCCCGGCCTCGGCGCAGGCGTAGTCGTGGTGCGCCTGCGGGTCACCGCCGGAGCCGAACAGGAAGCTGTGGAAGCGCGGATCGTCCTCCGGCCACGGGTTGCCGTGGCCGCCGCCGCGTGCCGGCAGGTTGCTGGCCTCCTCCACGCTCTCGGCGAAGCTCGCCTGGGCCAGCAGGTCGTTCTTGCCGTACATGCGCACGTCGTAACCGGCCCCGCTCAGGTACTTGAGCAGGTTCGGCTCGTCGGGCCGCAGGAGGTGCCACAGCGTCCGATGACCGCGCACGTGCGGGTACCAGCCGGTCATGAAGGAGGCGCGGGAGGGCGAACAGACGGTGTGCTGGGCGTGGCACTGGTCGAAGCGGGTGCCCTGCGCGGCGAGGGCGTCGAGATTCGGCGTCCGGACCGTCGGCGGGGACCCGCTGGCGGGTGCGTAGCAACCGGCGCAGTCCGCCCGCCACTCGTCCGGGTTGAAGAGGAGGAAGTTGAGGGGACGGGTAGGTGCCGACTGCCGATCGGGCGGCACGTGCTGTTCCGTCAACGGATCCCCCTCTTCCCGCTCCTGGCCCGACGAATCCTGTATGATGGCGTCCGGCGCCGCTCGCGGATGAGAGGATAGCCGGCCGACGGCGACTAATCATGGCTCCGGCGTCCAGCGGGGCGCGCCGTGAAGGGGAGTTTGGACGGTGCATACGCGGCTTTGCGATCTGCTCGGCATCACGCATCCCATCGTGAATGCGCCGATGGCCGGTCCGGCGAAGGCGGACCTGGCGGCGGCGGTGTCCGAGGCCGGGGGGTTGGGCCTGATCGGTGGCTCCAGCGGCGACCCGGAGTGGTTGCGGCAACAGATCAAAGCGACGCGGGAGCGGACCAGCCGGCCATTCGGGGTCGGCTTCATTTCCTCCTTCCCGGGCCTGGACGGCCTGGTCGCGGTGGCAATCGAGGAAGGCGTCGCGGTGATCGCCCACTCCTTCGCCGACCCGACGCCGTACGTCCCGGCTGCCCACGCCGCCGGCATCCTGGTGCTGGCCCAGGTGCAAACGGTCGCCCAAGCCGTGCAAGCTGCGGCGGCGGGCGTGGATGCGATCGCGGCGCAGGGCGTGGAGGCCGGCGGCCACACCGGCACCAGCAGCGCCACGTTGCCCCTGGTCCCGGCCGTGATCGATGCGGTCGGCGACATCCCGGTGATCGCGGCCGGCGGCATTGCCGATGGCCGGGGACTGGCGGCGGTGCTCATATTGGGCGCCGAGGGCGCCTGGATCGGCACACGTTTTGCGGTAAGCCGGGAGTCGGCGGGCAGCGAGTGGGGGAAGGCGCGCGTCGTCGCCGCCGGCACGGACGACACGGTGCTCACGAAGGTGTACGACCTGATCAGCGGGTCGCCATTCCCGGCGGGTATTGCCGACCACGTCTTGCAGAACCGCTATACCCGAACCTGGCATGGGCGCGAGGCGGAATTGCTGCAGGAGCGGACCGCGTGGCGCGCCCGGTTGGAACAGGCGTCACAGCAGGGCGACGCCGAACTCGCCGCCGTCCGGGCCGGGAATGTCGCCGGCCTCATCGACGCCGTTGAGCCGGCGGGAGATATCCTCCGCCGGATTATCGCCGAAGCGGAAGCGATCCTGCGGCGGCGGCCGGCCGAGGTGCTGGGGTGATGGTGGATGGAGGAAGGTGCCAATGAGCGCCATTGCATTCGTCCGGCCCCGCCTGGCCGTGGACATACCGGCCTTCCTGGTCGGGTCCCTCTTCGCCTATGAGGACTTGCTGGGCGTCTTTCCGGCATTGGTCGCGACGCGGCCGGCCTGGGCCGGGCCGCCGTTGAACGCCGTCGCCCTCACCAGCGAGCGGCTGATCGCCTTCGACCGCCAGGGCGTCACCGAGTCGACCTTCGCCGTCACGCTGAGCGCCGTGACGGGCGTCAGCTCCCCCGACGATGCCCGGAGCGGGCGCCTGAGCGCCGTCTCCCCGGCCGCGGACCTGCATCTCGCCGATCTGGTGCCGGAGGACGCTATCTTTGCCCAGGCCATCGTCTACAACGCCGCCGCCGGTACGCTCTACCGGGCGGGTCAATCCGAGGCGAACGAGCCTTAGGCGCCCGCCGGCCGCCCGGGCGGTTCGGGCGTGGGATAGCCGAGCGAGGCCGCCCACTCGCGCGCCAGCGCCACGGCCTGGCTGGGCGGACCTTCGCCGCTGATCCTGGCCCAGGCGATCACCATGCCGTCACGGATCACCTCCGCCCGGAGATGTTTGCTCAGACCAAGCCGGTAGACCCGAACCGCGTACGGCTCTGCCATCCGATCGGCCTCCCTTCGTCTCCTTCCCCAACGCTCGCCGCGCCGTTGTGCCGCCGCCCGACCACGGCGAGTGGCGCTAACCAACCGCCGGACGACGGCGTGGGTATAGTGCTCTTCTAAGTATGCCAGGAATGTGGTGTGCGGGGCGTGAGGAGACGGCCGTGGCGCAGCGCCGGGTGCTCGTGGTGGACGACGAACCGATGGTCGTGGACGTCCTTCGCCGTTACCTCCTGCGCGACGGCTTCGCCGTGGACGTGGCGCGCGACGGTGCGGCGGCGCTGGCCGAAGTGGCGCGCCACTCGCCGGACCTCGTGATCCTCGATCTGACCCTGCCGTCGATGGACGGGCTGGAGGTGTGCCGCAGCCTGCGGCTCGCCGGCAAGGTGGCCATCCTCATGGTCACGGCGCGCGGTGAGGTGGAAGACCGCATCCGCGGCCTCGGCATGGGCGCCGACGACTATGTGGTGAAGCCGTTCAGTCCCAGCGAGATCGTGGCCCGGGTGCACGCGATCCTGCGGCGGGCGAGCCAGGAGGAAACCGGTGGGCAACGAGAGTTGCGCTTTTCGGGCCTCACGATCCGCCCGGCCTTGCACCTGGTGGAGCGCGACGGGCGCAGTGTCGACCTTGCCGGGCGGGAGTACGATCTGTTGCTCCATCTCGCCCGGAACCCGCGCTTGGTGTTCAGCCGTGACGCCCTGCTGGACGCGGTGTGGGGATATTCGTTCGCCGGCGAGCCGAGCACGGTCACCGTCCACGTACGCCGTCTCCGCGAGAAAATCGAGCCCGATCCCGGGCATCCGTTCTACATCAAGACGGTGTGGGGCCTCGGCTACAAGTTCGATCCCGACCGAGCGGCGGATGGGTAGCTCGGTGTGAAGATTCGCGCGCCTTACGACGAGATACTCGTGCTGGCCGGGGCAATTGTCGTAGCAGCGCTGATCGCGCTGGCCATCGCCACGTTCGGCATGCAGATCCCCGGCCCAACGAGCGAGACGATCGGCGGTTTCCTCGCCATCTCCGGCGGCCTGACGCTGGTGCTGGGCGGCGGTATTCTCTGGCTCATCACCGGCTCCCGACGACTGGGCTTGCGCCCCCAACTGACGATTGCCCTGGCCGGCGGCGGCGTGGTGGCGCTGCTCAACGTGCTGGTCACCGCATGGCTGATGTTCATCTCCGCGCACGACCTCGGCCTCCTGCTCCTCTTGCTGCTCTTTTCCCTGCTCGTGTCGCTGTCCTTCGCCGCGGTGATCTCACGCGCCCTCATCGGCTCCGTGCGGCAGTTGGTCGATGCCGCACAGCGCCTGGCCGGCGGCGACCTGAGCGTCCGTGTCGCGGAGACCGGCCGGGGGGAACTGCGGGACCTGGCCCAGGATTTCAACCGCATGGCGGAGCGCCTGGAAGCCGCCTTTCGGCGGGAACGGGCGTTGGACACGGCGCGGCGATCGCTGGTGGCCGGCGTCTCCCACGATCTGCGAAGCCCGCTGGCCTCGCTGCGGGTGGCGGCGGAGGCGTTGCAGGACGGCGTCGTGAGCGAACCGGCGGAGGTCCAGCGCTACCTGCGCACGATGTTGCAAGACCTCACGTCCCTGTCCCGGCTCATCGACGACCTGTTCGAGCTCGCGCGCCTGGAAGGCGGGGGGCTCGTCCTGGAACGGACGCCGACGTCGCTCCGGGACCTCATCTCCGACACGTTGGAAAGCATGCAACTGCGCGCCCGTCAGTGCGGTGTCCGTCTCCACGGCGCGGTAGAAGGCGACCCCCTGGTGCTGGCGGATGGGGCAAAGGTGCAGCGCGTGCTGGATAACCTGCTCGACAACGCGTTGCGGCACACCGGGGCCGACGGTGCCGTGGAACTGGTCGCCCGTCAGGAAGGGCCGTGCGCCGTGGTGACGGTGCGCGACAGTGGAGAGGGCGTCGACCCGGCGGATCTCCCCTATATCTTCGACCGGTTCTACCGGCGCGACCGCGCGCGGGGACGGCAGGGCGGCGCCGGTCTGGGCCTCGCCATCGCTCGCGGCTTCGTTGAAGCGCACGGCGGCAAGATCTGGGTCGAGAACGGGCCGGAGCGCGGAGCCAGTTTCTCCTTCACCTTGCCGTGCGAAGGCCCTCTCTCCTGACCTCTCCCCCAATCCTGGGGGAGAGGACCGCGCTTGGGACGATCAATGCTTCCTTGGGATCTCGGCGTCCATCACTGTCCGGGATGGGCTACCACTCACTTGACTGTGGCTCTCCCCCAGGCTTGGGGGAGAGATGCCGAAGGCAGAGAGAGGGCCTCCCC
>JAICXR010000040.1 GCA_025980355.1 Chloroflexota bacterium
CAGCTCGTGGGCCAGGATGAAGGCGCTGCGCAGGTTGTCGCGCCAGGTCGTGAACACGTAGGGGTGGACGCCATACACCGTGGCGCAGAATGCGCCGGAACGCTTACCGGCGTTCTCCGCGCGGTCCACCCAACGCTCGCGGAATGCCGCCGCCAGGATGGCATCGTACTCCTCGCCCAGCACGGCCAGCCCCTCCCGGATCGTGCGCTCGCTCTCGGCGAAGGTCGTGACGGGCTCGTAGCCGGGGTCGAGCGGCGCGTCGACGTCGTAGCGGTGGACCGTGTCCAGACCGAGGACCCGCTGCTTCAGCCGCACGAGCCGGCGGTAGTGCGGGGCGATCTCGTCGTGGACGACATCGAGGACGTTGCGGTAGACGAGCTCCGGCACCTGCTGCGCCTCCAGCAGCATCTCGGTCGCCGAACGGTAGCGGCGGAGCCGGGCCATCGTGACGTTGCGCCGGATGGTGGCACTCAGGGTCGTGGCTAGCGTCGCCTTGTGGTGACCGATGCCAGCGGCCAGCGAGAGATAGCCCCGACGGCGCAGCTCCCGGTCCGGCGCCTGGCTCTGGCCGAAGACGTAGGCGGCGATGGACACCGGGTGCTCATTGCCGGCGGCGTCCCGCACCGGGGCGCAGGCGAGGTCGACGGCGGTGGCCTGGCCCCAGACTTCGGCCGGCAGCCGCAGCACCTCGCCCAACGCGGCCAGGGTCTGTTCGGTCTCCGGCGCCAGCAGGTGCGGCCGGTCGCGCAGCAGCACCTCCAATTGCAGCCGGTAGGTGACCAGGCCCGGCTCACTCGCCAGGTACCGCTCAACCGTCCCCTCCGGTAAGGCGCAGACCTCCGAGTCGATGAAGGAGAGCGCGGCGCCGACCCGCGCGCCGAGCGCCTGGGCGCGGGAAGAGGTCGCCTGGGCCGTGGCCGAGAGGCCATTCGTGGCGACGTCTAACCGGGCGTAGCCACCGAGCTTCGCCAGCATCTCCAGCACCGCATCGCGCGCTTGCAAGCAGGCCAGGAGCGTCGCCGCGCCTTCTTCGAGGCGTGATTGGAACTGGGTGACCGCGGCGACCAGGCGGTCGATGCGGGCGAGGTCCGCCTCCCAGGCGGGTAGATCGGCGTAGATATCGTGCAGGTTCCAGGTCTGGTCGATGGGGATGTGCTCCCGTGCCGGCAAGGTCGTGACGATGGTGGTGCTCCTCCCGTGTGCGCTGCCGGGGAGATTATGCCCCCGCAATTCGGAACGCGCCAGGGAGGGCTCCGTGGCCAGTCTTCGTTAGGCGGCGCGAAGGGCGGCCGCCTCCCGCAGTTGGGCCGTCAGGACCGGCAGTGAGCGCAGGCCGAGGTTGACGCGTTGCGCGGCCCCACCGGGGGCGACGATCACCGTCGCCGGCACCGTGACAATGCCGAAGGCGTCGGCCAGATCGGCGTGCTCGACGGCATCCATCTTTACCACCGCGGTCAGTTCGCGCTGGACCAACTGATCGAGGATCGCCGCCTGTTGCCGGCAGGAGCCGCAATGCGGCCCGTAGAAGTAGAGCACGCCCGGTGCATCGGCCGGAAAGCGGGACCGCACGGCAACGGGGAGCACCCGCCCTTCGGCGGCAGCAAGGCGCGCCCGGGTACGCCAACGCACGAGGAAGGAAATCGCCAGCGTCGCCGCAACCAACCCGAGCACAATGATGATCCGCTCCACCATCAGCGCGATGTCACCCCTTTTTCGGCTCTCAACCTACCGAACCGGTAGGTCACGGCGCAGAGTATTCAAAAGTCGAAGGCGGCATCGAGGAAGATCATGATGCCCATGAGGGCCACGAGCACCCAGGCCCAGAGCAGGCTGACGCCGAGGAGTACCGCGCTGACCAATAGGACGACACCGCCCAGCACGCGCGCGATCCGCCGCGTTTCGTGGTCCTCCTGGGCCTCCCGGCGCTTCAGGATGCCCGCCGGTTCCAGCACGCGCCAGTTGAGCTGGCGGAAGAGGTCGGCCGGCCACCAGAAGCGGCCGAGCAGGAGCACCGCCCCCACCAGCGCAACGAGCCAGAGGCCACTGTGCGCGCCGATCACGAACGCGATAGCCAGCAGCGCCACGCACACCGCCTGGTGGAACTTGCGCGCCGTGACGTCGAAGCTCTCCGCCACCGCTTTGCGCCTCCTCCCGTCGCGATCGTTAAGAATTATGACCATTATACTCGACTTTTGATGGGCCGCGGGGAGAGAGGTAAACGCCCGCCGTTGACAACGGCCGCCGGAGGCCGTACAGTGCCGGGGAGCGGCAACGTATTCCCAGGTTGGCCGCCGCGGCGCGAAAGGAGGCTGGACATATGTGTGCGTGCATCTGTGCCGTCCGAAGCGCGCTGGGGTGGGGCTTCCGCGAACGACGCATCGGTACGGTCGGCTAAGCCGAGCAACTCGGCGCGCTGATCCGCCTGCCGCGCTTCCTCCTCTTCTCGCTTCGGCCGGCATCCCTCTTTTTGACGTGTCCGGGCCGCTGCGCCCTCGGTGATGCCATCGTCAAGGATCGAGCGACCGGCCGCGTCTTGCTGGTGTTGAACGATGAGGCGTCGGAGAGTTGAAGGATTGATGTCAAAAAACCAGCAGATGCTCAGAAAGCATCGCGAACAACCGGCCGCGCCTCGTCCGCCGGCGACATCGCCGGCGGACGAGCTCGTGGCGGGCAATCCCATGGATCTCGCCGGTTGGCGGGAAGGGATGGTCGTTCGCAAGAGCCAGGGCCAGTACACCGTGCTGGCCGGCGAGCACAGCATCCAATGCGCGATCTCCAACCGGCTGCGCAAGCAGTTGGTCTATCCCATCGCCGACCCGGGGTCGCTCCGGGCCCACGTCGTCGCGGTGGAGGATATCCGCACGGTCGACCCGATCGCGGTGGGCGACGGCGTGCAGTTCATCGACGGCGGTGACGGGAGCGGCATGATCGTGGCGGTGCTGCCGCGCCGGAGCAAAGTCGTGCGCCGTGCCGCCGGCCCCAAGCCGTTGGAGCAGGTGATCGTCGCCAACGTCGATCAGGTCGTCGTGATCTGCGCCGCCGATCGCCCCGCTCCTTCGTGGGAGTTGGTCGACCGCTACCTCGCCGCGGCGGAGTCGACGGACGTCCCGGCGCGCATCTGCATCACCAAGATCGACCTCATCGCGCCCGGTGCGCTGGACGAGGAGGTCGCGAATTACCGAGCGATCGGCTATCCCGTCGACCTCACCAGCGCCAGCAGCGGCGCCGGCGTGGCGGCGTTCGCCGAGGTGTTGCGGCAGCGGGTGTCTGTCCTCGCCGGAAAATCGGGCGCCGGCAAGACGAGCATCCTGAACGCGGTGCAACCCGGCCTCGGGCTGCGCGTCGGCGCGGTGAGCGCGATGACCGGCAAAGGGAAACACACCACCAGCTACCTGGAGCTGTTCCCTTTGGCTGGCGGGGGTGGTGTGATCGACACGCCGGGCATGCGCGAGTTCGGCCTCTGGGACGTGGACGAGGACGGTATCGCCCCGCTGTTTCGAGAGTTCCGCCCCTTCGTCGGGAAATGCCGCTTCGGCGCGAGTTGCCGGCACCACGAGGAGCCCGGCTGCGCCATCACCGCGGCGGTGGGTGCCGGCCAGATCACGCCGCGTCGCTACCGCAGTTACCTGCGCATGGCGTCGTGACCTGGCGCGCGGGCATCACCTCGTCGGCGCACGGGCAGACGGGCGATGTCCACGCCGATCCCGTGATCGTGATCGCCCTGGAGGTAGGAGGATTGGCTGAGGCTGTAGAGCATATGGTCGTACTGGTCCCGTTCATCGAGCTCCCGGCAGATCGTGACCGCCTCCTCGCCGAGCGCGACGGCGCTTGCGAAGTCGGCTTCGGCGCGGGCGAGCGTGGTGAGACTCTCCCAGGAGCCGGCGATAGCGCCGACATCACCACCTGGGGCATCGCGCCGGTCATTGTCGCAGAAGGCTGTTCGTCGACGGGTGTGCCCGTGACCCACCACCGGTACGTCCCTAACGGTGGTTTGTCGACGGCGGTCAACGGCTGGCATAGAGGTTGGTCCCGCGGCCGTGCCAGAGGTGCTCAAGCAGCGTCTGCAGTGCGCGCGGCGAGGGCAGCGGCGACCACGCCCGCCAGAAGCGTAGAGCATCAGCCAGGGTTCCAACCATGCCCACACGATGCGCAGGGCTTTTGGCCGCGAGACGCCGGGCCGGGGAGGCAAACGGGCTGGCGAGGCGCTAATTTTCCCCCGCTCTGGAACCCGGGCGCTGCACGGCCGGCCGGGTTGGATCGGTGGGCGGCGCAGTCATGCCCGACGCTTTGGCCCGCTGCGCCAATCCCACCGCGAGTTGGAGCCTCGTGCGGAAGACCAGGTCCGCTTTCCCTTTGGGACAGTGGTGGGCCGAGGTGTAAGATTCCACGTCGATCGGGTAGGAGACATCCGCATCCGTCCACAGGCCGGAGACGCTCATCACGCCATCCCGGGTGCCCTATGGGCGCTGCGCCCCCGCGATCGGCTCGGCATTCACGAGCGCGATGAGGGTTATCACCCGCCTGCGGCGAGTATCCGGTCCCGCCGGCACGAGCAGCGCCTCCAGGTACTGGCGAAGGCTCTCGCGTTGGTTGCGCTTGCCGAAGAGCGCGTCAAACCGTTGCGCGTAGCCCGCCAGTGGCGCGGGCACCGGCGTCACCGGCTGGCGCGGCCATGATGGTCACCTCCAACGATCACCTACCCGCTCACTCCCGCCGCCGTCAGCAAACGACCGATATCCATCAACTACGCAAGAGCATCGCCCGAGCGGGGGCGGCAAGTGTGACGGCAACGGCCTCCTCGGGCGTCATCATCTGCCCTGCCGACCGGGCTATGGCGAACGCGGCAGGACACAACCTGGAGCGAATGGAGGTCGTCAGCTCCTCGTGGTGCCTCGGATTACGCGGCGGGGTACCGGCGACGCGGCGCAACGCCGTCGCAGTGCCAAGCAGTTGAGCCGCTGGTGCGGGAGCGCTGCTGGCCATCACCGCCGCCAGACCTTCCAGCCGGCGGGCCATATCGACCGTGCTCCCTAATTCCCGGTCGATGTTGATCATCTCCCGCGCCAGGCTGGCGGCGCGCTCGTAGTCGCCACGCAGACAGACGGCCAGGCAGAGCGTGTACAGCGAATAGGCGAGCTGCTCCCGCTCGTCCAGTTCCCGCTTGATTCGTACGGCTTCGTCGCCCATGGCGATGGCGCGCCCATAGTCTCCTTGCTCGCGGGCGAGCACCCCGAGACCGTCGAGAGCGCAGGCCATACCGAGACGATCCCCCAGCTCCCGCCGCAGGCGGAGGTCTTCGCCATACAGAAAGACGGCGCGCTCGTATTGCTGCTGTTCCTGGGCAATGCCGCCGAGGCTGTTGTAGCACGTAGCAATCGCCAGCGGATCAGCCAGTTCCTGCCAGAGTGCCAGGGCCTGCTCGTACCATTGTCGCGCCTCCTCGCGGTTGCCTTGCTCCTGCGCCAGGACGCCCAGCCGCTGCAGCACGCGCGCCGTGCCCGCATGGTCGCCAACGTTTCGCCAGCAGGTGAGCGACTCCTCGTAGCGAACGGTAGCCGAACTGAAATCGCTCCGTTGATGCGCGATATGACCACTGGTGTACAGCGCGATGGCAAGGCCGCGCACATCCCCAAGCGCCCGCCAGAGGAGGATTGCCTCATCCGCGTAGGTGGCAGCCGTTGCCAGGTCTCCGGCGTAGCGGGCCAGGCTGGCCGCAGCGTGAAGCACCCTGGCGCGTAGCTCCCTGGACGTGCCCTGGCTGACAGCGAGCAGACGCGCCAGGTACGTGCGAGCCTCGCGCACACGCCCGCGCAGCTCCCAGAACCAATGGAGGTCGGAGGCGAGATCAAGCCCCTGCTCGAAGGCTCCGGTAGCTTCCAAACAGTGGAGGGCTGCCCACAGGTTATCGTATTCCAACTCCAGCCGGGCCGACCAGACCGTCCGCTGCAGTCGCGGCGTGGCCGTCCTCGCCTCCTCGGCCAGCTTCCGAAACCAGAGTGCGTGGCGCTTGCGGAGCTCCTCTGCCTCTCCAGCCCGCACGGTGTGCTCGGCCCCGTACTGGCGCAGCACTTCCAGGAGCCGATAGCGGACCCCGCCGCCGTGTCGCTCGATGAGCACAACAGAGTGGTCCACGAGCTGGACGAGCAGCGGCAGGATGTCCCCTCTGGTGAGGGGCGCCATCGAGCAGATTGCCTCCGCCGCTTCCAGAGTCCAGCCGTTGGCGAACACGGAGAGCCGATCGAAGAGCTTCCGTTCGCCCTCCTCGAGCAGGTCGTAGCTCCATGCCAGTGCGGCCTTCAGCGTGCGCTGGCGGGGGTCCGTGTCCGCACTCCCGGCGGTCAGCACCGGTAGCGCGCGATCGAGGTAGGAGGCGAGCTGCTCGACCGAGAGCGCGTTGACCCTTGCCGCCGCCAGCTCGATGGCGAGCGGAAGGCCATCCAAGCCGCGACACAACGCGGCCACCATCCGTGCATTCTGGTCAGTTAGGGAGAACGTCGGCAACGCTGCGGTGGCACGCTCGACGAACAGCCGCACCGCGTCATACTCCAACAATTGTTCCGCTGGCGGCAGTCGCGCCAGGTCCGGTACCGCCAGCGGCAACACTAGGTAGTGCTGCGCACCATGGAGATGCAGCACGGTACGACTTGTGACGAGGACACGCAGCCGCGGGCACGTCGTAAGTAACGTGGCCAGCAAGGGCGCCGCCGCGGCGAGTTGTTCGAAATTGTCCAGCACGAGGAGTGCCTCACGGTTGCTCAGCACTCCGATCAGCTCCTCGACTGTAGAACGTCGGGACGACTCAGGACGGTGCAAGGTAGCTTTGATCGTCGGCGCGACAAGATCGGGGTCGCGGACCGCCGCCAGTGACACGAACGTGGCTCCCCCGGCGAACTGCCCCGCGAGTTGCACGGCGACGTGCACCGCCAGGCGCGTCTTGCCCGTCCCCGGCGGCCCGGTCAGCACCAGCAATCGCGCCCCCTGCTCCTCGCTGAGGAGATGGCATAGCTCCTCCAGCTCGCGCCTCCGGCCGACAAAACTGGTGAGGAAGGAGGGCAAGCCGGCCCCGCGTCCAGTGGCATGGTCTGGGTGTTGTGACGTTGCCCGTTCATGCCCGGTGGCGACGGGCGCTGCGGTGTCGTGCCCCTGCCCCCACCCGTCCGTGTAGTCGCTGTTCGGCGGGCGCTCGGGCCTTGCCGCGGTTGCCAGGCCGAGCAGACATCGTGTCAACTCGGGTTCGCCCTGGAGACCGAGTGCCGGTACGAACTGCGCGACGAGTGCGCTCAGCTCCGGCCGCCGCCGGTTGCGCTCGAGACGGCAGATCTGCGCCTCGCTGTAGCCGACGGCCAGCGCCAGCGCGCGCTGTGTCAGGCGGCGGCGCCGGCGCAGGTATCTCAGCAAGGCACCGAACGTGTCGAATCTATCGAAATAAACGCGCTCCGCACCCGTCGCCATAGTCACACTCGTCGACCGGATCGCCGCCCATTATAAGCAGCCGACGTGGTGTTGGCAAGAAATGTCATATCCGCCCGAGCGACGGACGCTAGCATGGCGGCAAGCGTCCAAAGCGCCACCGTCGATGCTGAATGGAGATACGCCCATGGCCTCACTCGAGGAGAACAAGGCCCTGGTCCGCCAGGCGATCGGTCGGCTCTGGAATGAAGGATGCCCGGAAGCCGTTGACGAGTTCCTGGCACCCGCCTTCATCGACCACCAACCCACGCCCGGACCCCCGCAGACTTTGGACGACATCAAACAAGAGCTGCGCATGTACCGCACGGCGTTCCCCGATCTCCACATAACGATCGAGGACCAGATCGCGGAGGGAGACCGCGTGGTCTCGCGCTGGACGGCACGCGCGACACATCGCGGGCCCCTCTGGGGAGTTCCCGCCACTGGACGGTCGGTCGCTGTTATGGGCGTGTTCATCGATCGGCTCGCCGACGGCAAGATTCAAGAGGAGTGGGCGCACTGGGATCGCCTCGGGCTGCTCCAGCAATTAGGCGTGGTCAAAGCCCCGGCAACCGAGAGCCCTGCCGTGCAAGCGAACCCCGCCGGCTAGGGGGATGAGGTGTGACCGGTCGGCGTCTCCCAATGGCTAGGCACTTTCGAACCCGGCGCAACCTGACGGCCACCTCCAGGCAGATAATCGCGTGCGGTGTCTTTAACCGTGAGAAGGGGTATGTCATGTCGGTCGATGGGAACAAGGCGATCGCCCGCCGCTGGTGCGACGAGCTTTGGGGGAAAGGCAACTTGGCCGTCGCCGATGAGATTGTCGCCCCGGGCTATGTTCGCCACGATCCGGGGGATCCGTTCGCGGCCGAGGGGCCTGAAGACGTCAGGCGACTGGTCCGCACGGTGCGGGACGCCGTCTCCGACTTCCACATCACGGTCGAGGACGTGATCGCTGAGGGAGACAAGGTCGTCGTACGCTATACCGCAGCCTCGACGGACACGCGCGGCTTGTTGGGAAGGCCGCCGACGGGCAAGCCGGTGCACGCGACCGCCATCCAGATCTTCCGCGTCGCGGCGGGCCAGATCGTGGAGAGCTGGACGAACCGCGACGACCTCGGCATGCTGCGGCAACTCGGCGTCGCCCCTGAGCCGGGCCAAGCGCTGCGCTAGGCACACGTTAGGGCGCTGGGGCCGTATGCCCAGGCGCCGGATGTTCTCCCCAGCATCGCCGCACCGAAAGGATTTTCGCGTATGGTCTCCGCTCCGGCCCCGGCCGCTGCGCTCCGACCGCCGGCCATAGCCACCGCGCCGGTCGCCCCACCTGCCTCCACGATCATCACCCTTGCCGCGGCGGCCGGCGAGCGGGCGGGCGGAATGGAGCTCATACGCCGAGGTCGACTGATCAGCGCGGCGTTGATGCTGCTCGCGCTGGTTTTCGGCTGGTACGGGGCCGGGCAGGCCGCGTCGCCCAGCGTCGGCCAGCCGCAACCGGCGGCGGCGGGCAACGACGATGCCGACCTGGCTACCCTCCTCGATCTAGTTGTCAGCCGTGGCATGGCGGATGGCCATATCCCTGGCGCGGCGATCGTGGTGGTACAGGATGGCGCCGTCGCGTTCAGCAAGGGCTACGGCGTGGCCGACGGCGAGCGGACGGTGCCCGTGTCCCCCGATGCTGCCGTCTTCCGTGCCATGTCGGTTTCCAAGCTGTTCACCGCGACCGGGATCATGCAGTTGGCCGAGCAGGGCCGCCTCGATCTCCACGCCGACGCCAATCGCTACCTGCGTGGCTTCCAGATCGCCTCGACCTACCCGGTGGCGGTCACGATCGACCAGCTCTTGACGCACACCGCCGGCTTCGACGGCGATCAGGAGACGATCGCCCAGGTCGCCCGATCGCCGGCCGAGGTGCTGCCGCTCGGACAATTCCTCCTGAACCATCCCCCGCGCCGCATCCAGCCGCCGGGCATTCGTTACGGCTACAGCAACGCTGATTACGATGTCCTTGGTGCGGTGGTTCAGGACGTGTCCGGCGAGCCGTTCGCCCAGTACATGGACGAGCACATCCTGGCGCCGCTGAGGATGGCCCACAGCAGCTTCCAGCCACCAGCCTCCGGTCCAGATGCGCCGCTGCCAGGCTATACCTGGTCCGGCAGCGGCTTCCGCCCACAACCAACGCACTACTTCAGCGACGCGCCGTCGCGCGGGCTGGCGACGACGGCGGCCGACATGGCGCGCTTCATCACCTTCCAGTTGCCGGGCGGAACCGGGCAGACATCTCCGGTTCTGGGCGCTGCTGCCCTCCGAGCGATGCAGGCGCAGCACTTCACCTATCGCGCCGGCGAGCCGGGGATGGCCGACGGCTTCCAGGAGAGTATCGACTGGGCGAGCGGTGAGCGCGTTCTGTGGAAGGACGGGCGCGACGACGGGCGAGCGACCAGCATGCTGGTGCTGCTGCCGGATCGGCGTATCGGCTGGTACGTCGCCTATAACGCGGACGACGGCGAGCGACTGGCCCAGACCATCTATCAGCAGTTGGAAACGCATTTCGCCCCCGCCTCGGCGCCGCCGCCGCCCGGCACGGCCGTCGCCACGGCCGCCATCGACGCTCAACGCGTTGCCGGTGTCTACCGCGAGGCCGACTACAGTCATCGCACGCTGGCCAAGCTCCTGGTCCTCACCTGGGGCGACTATCCCCGCGTCAGCGCCAACGCCGACGGCACGTTGGCGGTCCGCTGGTCCGACACACCGACACCACCGCCGCTGACGGAGACGGCGCCGCTCCTCTTCACGACGGCGCCGCAGCCGAACGGCATCTCCCACTACCTCTTCCTGGCGAACCAGGTAGGGGCAGTGAACGGCATGGCGGTCGGGGCGGAGACCTACGAGCGTGTGTCCTGGTACGAAACGGTGCGCGTCCAGGAAACGATCTTCGCCGCTTTCCTCCTTATTTTTCTCGCCGCCGCGCTGTCCTGGCCGGCGCGGGAGCTGCTGCGTCGTTGTAGTGGTCGGCAGGCCAGCGTTCGCCGTCGTCCGCTGGCGTTACGTGTGTTGTCGATATTCATCGGCGTCATCGGCGCGCTTGACCTGGCGTTCCTGATCGGCACGTTCTTGACGTTCCAGCGCGCCTTCGGGCTCGGTCTGGAGTACGCGGCGCCGGCCTGGTTAATGGCGATTCTGGCCCTGCCCTGCCTGGCAGGCGCACTTACCGTGCTGCTGGCAGCACTGATCGGCGTCACGTGGAGCAGCGCTGGGTGGTCGCCCTCATCGCGCGCCACCGTCGTTACCTTCACGGCACTTGCTCTCGTCTTCATACCGTTCTTGAATAGTTGGAACCTGCTCGGTTGGCGTTGGTGAACCGAAACCAGTCAGGTCTTGGAGCCGCGTGGATATGGGAGAATAGCGGCTGCTACTGACGACGACTGGTTGGTGCCTTTTCTGCGGAGGGCAATAAACGGTGACGATGGCAACCGAGCATGAGCAGCCTGAATCCGCCCTTCCCTCTGTGGCCCCGGCCATCGCCACGGAAGCACTGACGAAGCGATTCGGCCGGCTGACCGCCGTCTCGGAGCTCAGCCTCGCGATCCAGCCCGGCGAAGTCGTCGGCTTCCTGGGACCCAACGGGGCGGGCAAGACGACGACGATCCGCATGCTGCTCGGCTTTTTGCGCCCCACGTCCGGCCGGCTGAGCGTGCTGGGCGGCGTCCCCGCTCGGGATACCGGCCTGCGTCGGCGCATCGGCTACCTGCCGGGCGACTTCCGGATCGACCCGACGATGACCGGCAACGAGCTCTTCGCCTGGTTCGGAGAACTGCGCGGCGGCGTCAATCGGCAGCGAGTTCGGGAACTCGTCGAGCGCCTGCAACTCGACCCCGGCCGGCCCTTCGGCCACCTCTCCAAAGGCAATCGCCAGAAGATCGGCCTCGTGCAGGCTTTCCAGCACGATCCCGACGTGCTGATTCTTGACGAGCCCACGACCGGCCTCGACCCGCTGGTCCAACGCGCGTTCCTGGAGCTGGTGCGCGAAGCGGCCGGGAGGGGGGCTGCCGTGCTCTTCTCGTCGCACGTGCTGCCGGAGGTGGAGCGGGTGGCGGCGCGGATCGCCATCATCCGGGCCGGGCGCCTGGTGACCATCGCGCCGGTAGACGAACTCCTGGACCGCGCCCGCCACCGGTTGGAGTTCCGCTTCGCCGGCCCGGTCTCGCCCGACCTGTTTGCGGACGTGCCGGGAGTGGTCGCGGCCGAGGTCCACGGTCCTAACGCGACCCTCGCGATCGACGGTGCGGTCGGCCCCGCGCTAGCGGCGGCCCTCAATGGACCCGCCCTCCTGCGCGTGCGTAGTATGGGCGACGACCTGGAGGACCTGTTCGTGACCCTCTATGACCAGCGCGCGAGCGCCAATCCGGTTCGCGCTGCCGACCGGCGGGATGAGCGGAGCGAGGAGGGACGCTGAGATGCTTTCGGTGCTGCGGCAGGCGGTCCGGCGGCGGCGGCTGGGCACGCTCTGGTGGTGTCTCGGCCTGATTGGCTTCGTCGCCCTGCTGGCAGTCGCCTACCCCACCGTGCGGGGCAATAGCGAACTGGACAAGACCTTCGCCGGCTTGCCTCCCGGCGTCCAGGCCGCGCTCGGGCTCGGACTCGGCGGCTCGCTGACCTCGCCGGTTGGCTACCTTAATAGCCAGTACTTCGCCAATATCCTGCCCGCCCTGTTCCTGATCTTCACCATCGGGCTGGCCGCCTGGGCGATCAGCGGTGACGAGGCGGCGGGTACGCTGGAGCTCCTGCTCTCTAACCCGGTCAGCCGGCTGCGCGTCGCCGCCGAGCGTGCCGGCGCCATCCTGGTATTGCTGGCAGCCCTGACGCTGGCGGCGGCGGCCGCCCTCGTGATCCTGGCCCCGGCGGTCGGGTTGGACCAGGGACTCGGCACCGGCCGCCTGATTGCCGCCACCATCGCGAGCGCCCTGCTGGCGCTGACCTTCGCCTCGGTGGCGTTCTGCCTCGGGGCGGCGACGGCGTCGCGGTCGCTGGCGATCGCCGTGTCGGCGGCCCTGGCCGTTGCCGGCTTCGTCATCCAGGGGCTCGCCGCCCAGGTGCCCTGGCTGCGCCCGCTCCGCGCGGCGTCGCCCTGGCAGTGGGACCTGGGCAGCAACCCGTTGCAGCACGGCCTCACCTGGCAGGCCTGGCTGCTCCCCCTGGTGGTGAGCCTGGTCCTGATGGCGCTCGGGGCCGCCGGGCTGGCCCACCGGGATCTGCGCTAACGCCGAATTCCGGTGGCGCGGCGGAAGCAGAGGCGGCCCGGCTGCGCGAGGAGCTGCGCCGCCTGCGCGTGGGGCAAGAATAGACGAATAGAGCGCATTCCGGCGGCAGCATGACCGCTGGCGATGCTGCCCCCGCTCCCGGTCGGCGACCTTCATCCCTCCCAGATTGCCCTCCGGGAAGGGCTGGGCCACGTCCCGGCGATCGTCAGCGTACTGTACGTACCGGGCGGAATTGCGCCGCCGCTACAGGCCATTGCACCGGCCGCCGCATCGATTGGATACCCGAAGTCGCGGCCGCCCCGCTGGCGGCGAGCGGAATCTGTTGACGGGGGAGCCTCAGCAAAAGCGATGCCAGAAGGCGCCGCTCCGTGCCGGAGCAGATCACGAAGAAGGAGACGTGCTTGTTCGCCGGGGCGTAGGTCTCTATCTGTTGATCCATCGCCGCCGGCTGATCAGATCGACGACCGAACTGGTGTGCCGCCCGACGCGGCGAGTGAGCGGGCGGCCCGACCACCAGCCTCAGAAGTTGACGGCGCTTGCCGTGCCGGCCAGCCGTACAATCGTGGAGATCTCCGTTTGCCCCTCGTTGAGGAAGGGAACTGGCGAGAGGC
>JAICXR010000199.1 GCA_025980355.1 Chloroflexota bacterium
ACGGGACCCTGAGCGAGAGCTTGGCGGCGTCGACGACCGGCTCCTTTGCCTACTTCACGTTCCCCTCGCCGGGCGCCTCGCCGCCCGCGACCGTCTCGTTGACCTATAGCCCGGCCGACTCCCGGGTCAATCAGGCGGTCGGTTTCAACGTGACCGACGCCTACGGCAACACCATCGGCAGCGCGATCCAACCCGCCAATCAGAACCAGTCGGCGGCGACGCTCACCCTCGACCTCTCCCGCACCCCTGGGGAGCCGCTCTCCGTTCAGGTATTCAACTATGCCCAGGATGTCCCGATCACCTACCGGCTGTCCGTGTCGGGCATCGCCCCGACCTTGGCATCTGCAGCGGCCGCCGGTACGCCATCACCCGCCAGCGCTCCGGCAGCGGCAGGCTTCCGGCCATTCTGGGTGGAGAACTTCGTGGCGACGCCGATCTGGTCCGGTACCGACACTGCGGCGGTCGACTTCGGCCTCCAGCCGCAGTTCTCCAGCTTCCTGGTCGTAAAGCCCCAAATTGGCAGCCGCCTCTACGTCCTCAATCCCCGTACCAACAACTTCGGCTACATCGACGCCGACGCGGTCGGGCCGAGCGGGCCGCCTGCCTCGGCGTGAGAGGATAGGTGACGGCGAGGTCCCTCACCCGGCCGGAGTGATCTGGTGCAATAGCAGTGCGCCGGCGATCAAAATGACCAGACCCACAAGCGCGATGACCAGCAAGATGACATCAGCCGGCTGCAACTGGGACCGATGCTTGACGCCGGTCAGCAAATCGACGCCGAAGAGCATGACGCGGAAGCCCGCCAGGCAGGTGATGACGAGTCCGATCCCCAGCAGGCCCGTCGCCAGCGATTGCTGCATCGCACGCCCCCTCTCCTTGCCCCTGACCGGCCGCGTGGTGGCTCGCAGGTCGCCGGAATCCTCATACCGCGGCGTCATCACCAGCTGGCAGGTGCGCGACGTCATCCCAGCACTCGACGACGACTTCGCCAGCCGCCCAGTGCAGCACCGATAAGCCACAATTCGCCAGATATGGACGTTGGCTCGTCGCCAGATCGTCGCCGTGGACAGCGCAGGCGAGCACCCAGAGCGTGCCGCCATGGGTTACAACGAGGACATTCTGGTGGGCGTGGCGCTCGCGAAGGGCAGCCAGGGCCGCGAGGACGCGCTGCTGGACTTCCAGCAGGCTCTCACCGCCAGGCGGCTTACTGCCGGCACGGTCTGCACGGTGCACCCTCCAGTGCTCCGGGAAGCGCTCGGCGATTTCTGGCCGCGTCATCCCCTCCCAGTCGCCGTAGGCGCGTTCTCGCCAGGCCGGATCGTGGGTCACGGCGAGGGCACGCCCGGCGATCGCCATCTCGGCCGTGCGCCACGCCCGCCGTTGATCGCTGCTATAGACGGCGTCCAAGGGGACCGCGTCGAGGCGGCCAGCGAGCAGCCTCGGCTGACGTTCGCCTCCTTCGGTCAAAGGTGAATCGCCTTGTCCCTGGTATCGGCGTTCGAGGTTCCAGACCGTCTGGCCATGGCGGGTGATGTACAGTCGCAACGCTCCCTCCTCCCGGCAGTATGGTACCGGGCGGCGCAGCGCCGGCCAAACTTGCGCCCGTCACCCGAAAACATCGGCAGTCAGGACGCGAATGGCGCCGAACCGCCTGCATACCCGTCGCCGCCGCAGGCTAGCCCATGGCCGGGAATTGTCATAGAATACAGGGAGGTAGCGCAAGGGTAGTTCGGCGGATGAAGGAAAGGTCGTGCCACCGTCTCCGTGCGTCCTCGTGATCGATGATGACGACACAATTCGTGATCTCGTTGTTGCCGTGCTCGGCGACGAAGGTTACCAGGTGGTCGCGGTTGATGATGCGCAAGACGCCCTGGATGCCGCGCGTGCCACGTCTCCGAGCCTCATCCTCTTGGACAGCATGGTCCACGGGCAGAGCCACGCCCTCTTTGTGGAGGGATATCGCCGACTGTCCGGCCCCCACGCCCCGATCTACCTCTTTACCGCGGCCCTGGGGGCGGAGGAGGCGGCCCGCCAATTCCAGCTTTCCGGTGTCCTCGCCAAGCCCTTCGACATCGAGGCGCTCGTCGCCCTGGCGGAGCGCCACGCCGGGCGAAGCAGTCCCTGAAGAGCATCATCCGGGTACGCTGACGTCCCTGGTCAGCGCCCACCGAGGAGGTGTTGGCGGAAGTACTCGGCGATACGCTCCTCCATGTACACGCGGTCGGCCAGACCGCGGGGCATATGGCGCTCGTTGGGAAAGAGCAGCAGATCGTAGGGCTTGCGCGCGGCGATCAGGGCGTTGATCAGCCGGGCGGTGTGGCGGAATTGGACATTCTCGTCGATCAGACCATGTATGAGCAGCAGCTTCCCCCGTAGTCCCGTGACGTGCCCGAGCAGGCTGCTCTCGTCATAGCCCGTGGGGTTGCCCTGAGGCGTCCCCATGTAGCGCTCGGTGTAGTGCGTGTCGTAGCCGTCCCAACTGGTCACCGGCGCCCCGGCGACGGCCACCCGGAAAGTATCCGGCGCTTTGAATAGACAGGATGCCGCCATGTAGCCGCCGTAGCTCCAGCCGTAAATGCCCACGCGCTGCGGATCGGCCAGCCCTTCCTGGACCAGCCAGCGTACGCCGTCCACCTGGTCCCGTACTTCCACCCGACCGAGGTGGTGCTTGATGGCACCTTCGAAGGCCAGCCCGCGCCGGGCGCTGCCCCGATTATCGAGGGCGAAGACCAGGAAGCCGAGACTGCGAAGGTACTGCGCGCGCATATTCACCGTCATGCCCCAACTGCGGCTCACGGTCTGGGCATGGGGGCCGCCGTAGACGGCGACGATCGTCGGATACGGCCCGGGCCCGAACGTCGCGGCCGGGCGGTAGATCGCGCCGGAGAGGCGATCCCCGTCGCGGTTTGGCACGGTCACCAACTCCGGCGGCCGCAGCTGGAGCGCCGTCACGCGCGGGTCGGCGCGTGCATAGACCGTCTGCCGGGGCGTGCCATCGGCCAGGGTGTACACCCGCATGACCGGCGGCGTGTCCAGCGCCGGGTAGGTGTCGACGAAGCGAGTGCCGCCGTGATCGGCGACCGGCGAGTGCATCCCGGCCCCCGCCGTCAGGCGCCGCGGCGCGTCCACCGCCCCGCCGTCGAGCGAGGCGACGTAGAGATGTCGCTCCAGGGGTCTGTCCAGTGTCCCGGTGAAGTAGGCGCGCCGCCGCCGCTCGTCCAGATGGACGATCTCCTCGACCATCCAGGCGCCGGCGGTCAACGGGCGCCGCAGCGCGCCGTCGCTGTCGTACCGGTACAGGTGGCGAAAACCGCTGCGCTCGGAGGCCCAGATGAAGCCGCCATCCCGCAACGGCCGGAACATGTCGTGCAGATCAATCCAGATGTCGCTCCGTTCGACCAGCAGGACGCGGCCTGCGCCGGTCTCGGCGTCGAAGCGCAGCAGCGCCAGTTCACTCTGTTCGCGATTCCCCAGTTGCACGTAGAGCGTGCCATCGGGCGACCAGTCCACTCGGGCCAGATATTCGTGCGGCCAGAGGTCGAGGTCCAACCAGGTCGGCGCACCGCCCGTCGCCGAGAGCACGCCGAGACGTACCTGGGCATTGCTGCCGCCAGCGAAGGGGTAGCGGTGGTCCTCCTGCGCGCCCTCGCCGACGGCGTCCTTGCCCTGGTGCACGATGCGATACACGGGGATCTGCGAATCGTCGACCGCCGCGAAGGCCAGCCGGGTGCTGTCGTCGGACCACCAGAAACCGTGGCTCCGGCCCATCTCTTCCTGGGCGATGAACTCGGCAAGCCCGTGGGTCCGGCCGGCGCCCCGGGCGCCGTGCGTCACCTGGTGCGGCTCACCGCCCTCCGTCGCGACGACATACAGCTCGCTCTCCCGTACGAAGGCGACCTGCCGGCCATCGGGTGAGAGCTGGGGATCGAGGATGGGGCCGCTGCCGCCGGCCACCAGCAGGCGCGGCGGCGCCTTGGGCCCGTCGAGCACGTAGAGTCCGTCCGGTACGGGAACGATCAGCCGCTCGGCGTTGCGCGCCCACGCGTACTGCGTGACTCCCTGCGCCCGCTGCCGCTGCCGCTCTCGTCGCAGCGCCTCCTCCGAGGAGACGTTCCGCTCGGTCACGCCGCCGCGGTCGGCGCTGAATAGCATGTGCGGTTCGCCGCCGGCCAGTGCGACAGCGTAGAGCTGCTTGGTCAGGCTCCCCTCGGCGCTCCAGAGGTAGGTCAACCAGGCGTCGTCGGGACTGAAGGCGATGTCGCTGGGGATGGCCATACCGGGCAGCGGGTAGGTGGCCACGACCTCCGGCGTGAGCGCCGCCCGGGCCGCATCCGCTCGCGGTTCAACATCCATCCTTGTTGTCCTTCCCTCTCGATCCCGGCTCAGCCGTGCACCATCCGCCGCAGCGTTTCCGCATTCCGTACGGCGTTCCCCTCGCCATCATTATTGAAGTAAGCGAAGACGTCGCGCTGCTGGGCACTCCATTCGCCGATCCGCGCCGCCCACCAGCGCAGATCGGCGTCGGAATAGGAGCCGGCGTAGAGGTGCTGAGCATCCGGGCCGTGGAGACGGACATAGACGAACGGCGCCGTGGCGCGCAGGAGGCAAGGGAGATGGGCCCCGCTCATGACGCAGTAGGCGACGCCGTACCGTTCCAGCAGCGCAAAGACCGGGTCCTGGAGCCAGCTCGGGTGCCGGAACTCCATGGCGACCCGCAGCCAGGAGGGCAACGGCGCACAGAAGGAGTCCAGCCGGTTCAGGTCGCACCCCATCGCCGGCGGCAATTGCACCAGCAACACGCCGAGCTTTTCCCGAAGCGCCTGCAACCGGGGCAGCATGCGTTCCAGCCAGGTTCCCGGGTCGCGGAGGCGCGCAGCGTGCGACAGGCCGCGTGGCGCCTTCACGGTCAGCACAAAGCCCTCCGGCAGGCGTTGGTACCAACCGAGGAAGGTCGCCTCCCGCGGCCAGTGGTAGAAGGTGCTATTGACTTCCACCGTGTCGAAGCGCCGGACGTACCAGGCAAGGCGGTCGCGGGCGGGCGTCCCCCGAGGATAGAGCACCCCCTGCCAGTGATCGTAGCTCCAACCCGACGTGCCGATGTAGACTGTCATGACGTCGGCCCCGTCAGGAGGGCGACCAGCACCGAGGGGACGCGAGCATTGCCGGAATCAGCCACTACAACGTCCGATCTCCGCTTCACCGTGCAAGATCACGGCGCCACCGTGGCGGAGCTGCTGGTAGCGGGGCAGGTTGTCAGCTCCCTCCTCCTCGTCCCGTTGACTATCGCGGTGGGCTGCGCCCGTGTCAAGGTGGACGGCATCGGCGGTGTGGAAACGGTGGAGGCCCAGCGCAACAAGGGCTACTCCCGGCGGGTACTGGAAGGCACCGTTCGCCACATGCGCCAGGGATCGGCGGCATTGTCCATGCTCTACGGCATACCGGACTTCTATCCGAAATTCGGATTCGCCACGGCGGGGCCCGACTACGCACTCCAGTTGCGCGGGCTGTCCCGACCGGCCGACCTCCCGACGGGCTGGACGGTGCGGAATTGCCGGCCAGACGACGTACCGGTGATCCAGCGCCTCTATGCTGAGTACACCGGGGGGGCGGTCGGCGCCGTGGAACGCGCGCCGGACGGGCGCGTCTGGTCGACCCTCGCCGCGCTCGCCACCGGCGTCAAGGTCGGCGACCCGGACGAGTGTCGCGTCGTCGTCGGTCCTTCCGGTCGGGTCGACGGCTACGCCTGGCGCGGCAAACACTTCTGGCCCGTCACCAGCGACTTCGAACGGGCGTTTCCGGACTCCCTCGTCATCGGCGAAGTGATCGCGTCCTCCACGCCCGCGGCGGACGCCGTCCTGGCCGTCTGTCGGGCCTGGGGAGCGCAGGCGACCACGCCAAGAGGTGAGCCGGTCAAAGATGTGGTGTTGTCGTTGCCGCCGGAGGGACTGCTCTACGCCGCCGCACTCCGCCAGGACGCCCGTATGCTCATCACTTCCCGGTCGGCGGAGGACTTTATGGCGCGAACCGTGGACGTAGCGCGCCTGCTCCGGGCCTTAGCGCCGGAACTGACCGCCCGGCGTGGGGACCTGCCGGCGACGCCGAATGTAACTTTGCGTCTGGAAACGGAGATCGGCGCCTCCACCTTGCACATCACCGACGCCGAGGTGCGCGTCACCGCCTCCGAGACGGCCAGCCACCGACCAGACACGACGCTGCGCCTGCCTCAGACGGAGCTCATGCGCCTCGCGCTCGGTGCCTTGCCGCCGGCCGACGTGCTGAACCGCCTCGACCCGCCTCCCGACGACCGCACCCGCGCGCTGGTGGACGGGCTGTTCCCCCAGCGCCGACCGTACCTGCATCTGCCGGATAGGATTTGAGGGGGACCCTCTCTCTGCCTTCGGCATCTCTCCCCCAAGCCCGGGGGAGAGGTCAGGAGAGAGGGCTATCCCAGGTCCGCAAACTTCAGGCACACGGCGGAGGGCAC
>JAICXR010000352.1 GCA_025980355.1 Chloroflexota bacterium
GATCGAGGCGGGGCGGATCGAGCTGCACTGGCAGCACGTCAACGTCCACGACGCGGTGCGTGGCGTCGTGGCGACCGTCGAGCCGTTGGCGAAGGCCAAGCGGCTGTCGCTTTCCAGCGACGTCGACGCCGAACTGGAGCGGTGCTGGGCCGACCCGACCCGCCTCAGCCAGATGCTCCTGAATCTGCTCTCCAACGCCGTGAAGTTCACGGAAACGGGCTGGGTGACGCTGGAAGTTCGACGGGAAGGGGAGCGCGCCCGCTTCACGGTGCGCGACAGCGGCATCGGCATCGCGCCCGGGGCGCACGAGCTGATCTTCGAAGAGTTCCGGCAGGCCGACGGCAGCACCTCCCGACGCTACGGCGGTACCGGGCTCGGCCTGGCGATCACCCGACGCCTCGCCCAGTTGCACGGCAGCACGGTGACCCTGGAGAGCGAGTTGGGAGCGGGCAGCACGTTCTCGTTCTCCGTCCCGCTCTTCCCGGTCGTCCCAGCCGAGCGGACCGAGGCGGAGAGCCCTCCGGCGGGTGGAATCGCCGGGGACCTGGCGGCGGTGCAACGGTAGGTCCGTAGGTCCGGTTCGTTTGATTTTTCGCCGCCAGCGCGTACCATGGTGCTAGCCGCACGTCTCCCCTTGGGGGTGCCCCACGGCGTTGCTGGAAGGGTCACATCCATGTCGCATGCCGTTCCCAGTCGTCGTTCCTTCCTTCGTCTGGTCGCGCTTACCTCGGCATCGCTGGGGCTGGCGAGCTGCGGTCTCTTGCCCGATGTCTTGCCCAATCAGCCGGTGGTGATCAGTAAACCGGTGACGCTGAACCTCTACTACGGCCCCTTCTTCGTCCAGGGCGGCGGCGACTCGCCGGAGCCGAAGCTCATGGCCGGGATCCTCGACAGCTATCGGAAGGCGGAGCCCAATGTCACGGTGAAGGCGACGGAGATCACCTTCTCCCTCTTTCAGAACTTCCAGGCCCTGACCGATCCCACGGCGCCCGACCACATCGACGTGCTGCTCGGGCAATTCACCGGGCGCTTCGGCAACATCGACGTCGCCGACGCCATCGCGCCGGTGGACAGCTTCATGAAGCAGGACAAGACGGTCACGGCCGCCTCCTTCTACCCGGCGGCGATGCACCTCTGGTGGAGCGCCGGGAAGCAACTGGGCCTGCCGCGCGACATTCAGCCCAACGACGTGATCTACTACAACCGGACACTGCTGAAGAGCGCCGGCGTCAAGGAGCCCAACGACGGCTGGACCACCGACGACTTCTTGCAGTTCCTGCAGCAGTTGTCCCAGGCCGGTCAGGCCTTGCCGACGACCAATCCCTTGCATTGGGCCTACCTGGACATCGATCCGCGCACGGGGTTCGATGACTTCGTCTACATCTTCGGCGGCCGCACCACCAACTACCCGGCGGACCCGCCCAGGGCCACCTTCGATTCGGACCAGGCCATCGCCGGCGGACGCTTCTACAGCGATTTGTACAACCGCTACCATTATTCGGCGGACTCCGTGACGCGGGCCGGGGCCTATAGCCTGGGGCCGCTCCCCGACTTCTTGCTCGGCCACGTGCCGCTATTACTCGCCCCCTCCAACCTGATCCCCACCTTCCAGGGCGTGCAGCATCCGCTGGACTGGGACCTGACGTTGGAGCCGATCGTCGCCAGTGTCAAGCAGTCCTGGTATGGCAACGGTCTGGGCGCGTTTATCATGAAGGCGGCCACGGATTCCACCACGGCCTGGAACCTGGTCAGTTACCTCGTGGCCGGGGACGGCATGAAGCAGCGCGCCGCCGTTGGCGACGTCCACCCGGCCTTCTCGAAGATCGCCGAGAGCTCCGCCTACACCTCCTCCAAGGCGCCGCTCGGCAAGCGGCTCTTCAACACCGTCGGCATGGCCCAGATGATCGACGTCGACCCGGCGACCTTGCCGCCGTCCAGCGGGACGCCGGTGCCCGGCACGACGCCGAATACCAACGCCATGTTCCAGGAAATCGGCTATGACCTGAACGATGTCCTGGCCGGGAAGATGGACGTCGCGGTCATGCTCCAGAAGGCCAACCAGGCAGCGAACACGCCGTCCACGGGGCGGTAGCGGGGCTACCGTTCCCAGAAGCGGTGGACGGCGATGAGACTGCCGCTGCCGCCGATGCCGATGCCGAGTGTGGCACCCATGGCCAGCACCTTGGGCAACAGGTTGGGGTCGACCCGCAGCGACAGGAAGGTCAGGGAGCCGCGCAGGGCCTCCAGCAGGCTGTGGTAGCCGGCGGCGACGATGACCAGGGCCACCGCCGCCGCCAGGAAGCCGCAGAACATACCCTCCAGGACGAACGGCCAGCGCACGAACCAGCCGGAGGCGCCGACGAGGCGCATGACTTCGATCTCGTGGCGGCGCGTATAGATGGCCACGCGGGCGACGTTGATCATGACGAAGACCACGGCCACCGCTAGGCCGGCGACGATGGCCAGGCCGCACAGGCGGATGAAGTGCGACGCCGCCACCAGCCGGTCCACCGTGTCCTGATTGACCGTGACGTCGCTGACGCTGGGGTCGCCGCGCACGGCGTCGCTGACCTCGCGCGAACGGCTGGGGTCCTTCAGGGTGACGGCGATGCTCGCCGGCAGCGGGTTACCTTCGATGGCGCCGAGCAATTCGGGATGGCCGACGAATTGCTGGCGCAGCTGGTCCATGGCGACGGCCTTGCTGACATAGCCGACGGTGGCGACCGCCGGCTCGGCCTGCAGGCGCCGTTCCAGCGCCGTTTGCGCCTGTTCGCTTGTCCCGTCTTTCAGGTAGACCACGATATTGACGCGCGACTGCACCGCGCTCACCGCCGCGTCCAGGCCGGCGACCAGCACGACCATGCTGGAGAGCACCAGCAGCAGCACGGCGGTAGTGCCGATCGCCACGCCGCTCATGACGGCGTTCCGGCGCAGGCTCTGGACGGCGCAGACGAAGGCGAAGCGCAGCACCGGCGTCAGGCCGCCCCGGCGGCGACCAGCGCCGGCTGGGCCGGGACGCCGACCGCCGGGGCGGGGAAGGCGGGCCTGGCCTCGTCGTAGCGCGCGGCGCGCTCGTCGCGCACCAGCCGGCCGGCGGCGAGCTGCAGCACCCGTCGCCGATAGAGGTCGACGACCTCACGGTTATGGGTGGCGACCAGGACGGTCATCCCGTACTCGTTGATCCTGACGAACAACTCCATAATCCCGAGCGCCGTCACCGGGTCCAGGTTGCCCGTCGGCTCGTCGGCCAGCAGCAGCTCCGGCCCCGTCACCAGCGCTCGGGCGATGGAGACCCGCTGCTGCTCCCCGCCGGAGAGGGTGTCCGGCAAGCGCCCGGCCTTGTCGCCGATGCCGACCAGGTCCAGGACGGCGGCCACCCGCTCCTGGATCACGCTCCGGCGGTGGATGCCGTGCACGCGCAAGGCGAAGGCGACGTTTTCCTGGACGGTCAGCGCCGGCAACAACTTGAAGTCCTGGAACACCACGCCCATGCGCCGGCGAAAGCCCGGCACCGCGCCCCGCTGCACCCGGGCCAGGTTGGCGCCGGTGACGTAGACGCGCCCGGATGTGGGCTGCTCGTCGCGCAGCAATAGCCGGATCAGCGTGGATTTTCCGGAGCCGCTGGGGCCGACCACGAAGGCGAAGTCCCCGGCGTCAACGGTAAACGAAATGTTGTTCAGCGCCTCTACGGCGCCGGCGTAGCGCTTGCCGACCCGTTCGAAGCGCACCAGGGGTTCAGAGGTAGGCAAGGGGATTCACCGCCTCTCCGTTCACACGTACTTCAAAATGGACGTGAGGGCCGGACGAGTTCCCGGTCGACCCTTCGTAGCCGATGACCTGGCCCTGCTGCACGTACTGGTTTTGCGACACCGCATAGCCGCTCAGGTGTCCGTAGAGTGTGGAGTAGGTGCCGTTGTGGACGATGATGATGCAGTTGCCGTAGCCCCAGTTCGCGCCGCTAAACCAGCCGACGTGGATGACGACGCCGGCCGCCGCTGCGTGGACGGGCGTGCCGTACCCGGCGGCGATGTCCAGCCCGGTGTGGAAGTGGGCGTAGCCGTGGCCGGGCGGTTCCATCGTCCACGACGTGGGGCCGAAGGGTTGCGTGATCGGCCCCTGGACCGGCCAGATGA
>JAICXR010000206.1 GCA_025980355.1 Chloroflexota bacterium
CTCGTCGCAGTAGAGCGCTTCGGCCGCCATCCCCCCCAGGATGAAGGCCAGTCGCGCCTCCAACAGGGAGCGGGTGAAGAGGCGACGATCCTCGTCGGACGACACCCGGGTGAAGCCGCCGGCGGCACCGCGCGAGACGACGGAGACCTTTTCGACGCGCCCCAGCAGCGGATATTCGACGGCGACCAGGGCATGTCCCAACTCGTGGATGGCGACGCGACGGCGCTCGTCGTCGCTCAACCGCCGGACGGTGCCCAGGCCCATCGCCACGCGCTCCAGGGCATAGGAGAGGTCGGCGCGTTCGATCAACTCATGCTTTTGCCGGATCGCCGCCAGCGCCGCCTCATTGAGCAGGTTCTCCAGGTCGGCGCCGCTCATGCCGGAGGTCTCCCGGGCCAGGTCGGCCAGCGACACGCTCGGCGCAAACTGCTTACCACGGGCGTGGACCGCCAGGATCTGCTCCCGCGCTTCCCGGTCCGGCAGGTCGACGTGCACGTGGCGATCGAAACGGCCCGGCCGCAGTAGCGCCGGGTCCAGTACATCCATCCGGTTGGTGGCGGCGATCACCACCACGCTCTCCGTCCCGGAGAAGCCGTCCATCTCCGTCAGCAGCTGATTAATCGTCTGCTCGTACTCGCTCTGACCGCCGCTGGACTGGCCCGTGCGGCGGCGGCCCACCGCGTCGATCTCGTCGATGAAGATAATCGCGGGCTGCTGCTTGCGGGCCTGGGCGAACAGTTCCCGCACGCGGCGCGCCCCCATGCCGACAAACATCTCCACGAAGTCGGCACCGCTGGCGGCGTGGAAGTGGGCATTCGCCTCGCCGGCGACGGCACGGGCGAGCAACGTCTTGCCAGTCCCCGGCGGGCCGATCAGCAGGACGCCGCGCGGGCAGCGCGCCCCCAGTCGGGTGAAGGAGTCCGGGTCGCGCAAGAAGCGGACGACCTCCTCCAGATCTTCGCGCACCGCTTCCAGGCCGGCGACATCGGCAAACTGCGCGGTGCGCGGGGTGCGCTTACGCTTGTTGACGCCGGTTCGCGGCATGCTCCGGGCCAGATACCAGGTGAGAAAGACGAGAAACGCGCCGAAAGCAACCATGGCGATCACGGAGACAATGGCGCCGGAGATCGCCGCTACTTGCGCCAGGCCGCCGGACGGCGGAGAACGCTCTTCATCGACGGCCAGTTGCCCGGTCAGGACGCGGGCCTGCGGCACCAGATCCCAGATCGGGGTGCTGTCATATTTCGGTGCCCAGATGACCGCTCCCGGCATGGTCGCCACTAATCGATCCGGATAGACGACGAGTTGCACCTGTTGGCCCGCAGTGAGGTCGCCGTTCACCTCGGTCAATAACTGACCGATGGCCACCTGCTTGGCGCTCGCCGGCACCCCCGGAATCGTGGCCGGAGTGCGACTGGCGACATAGTGCCAGCCCAGCACCGTCAGCAAGCCGACGATCAGCCCGATCAGCGCCGGCTGCAGCACCCGTTGCCGCCCCGGGCGGCGCGAGGGCGGCCGCTGGTGTTCGTGGTCGGCCGGCGTGCGGCCGGCAGGCTGGCCTCGATCACGCCCGAACGGTACATTGCGCAAGGCAGGCTCCAGGTGTCCCCATTTCTTTCCAGACTACCACAGCAGGCCCGGGTCCCCTGGATGGGCCACGCCGGGGGTAGGACCGATGCCCGGCCCTCGCCAGCTCCGCCATGGAGTACAGTCCACGATGATCACTGCCGCCTGAACCCGCCGCGCGTTCCACGCTCAGGTCGGGAGGGGCCAGGCTACGCCAGGCGGAGCGCAAGGGAGTTGCCCGCTCCCCGCAAAACCTGCTAAACTATGGCGCTCGTGATGGAAGTCACGGGCGCATAGCTCAGCTGGTTAGAGCGCTGCCCTGATAAGGCAGAGGTCCCTGGTTCGAGTCCAGGTGCGCCCACGGTGTCATGAGGCACCATCCGCCCCGGTAGCTCAGTGGATAGAGCGATAGCCTCCGGAGCTATAGGCCGCACGTTCGAGTCGTGTCCGGGGCGCGGATTCCCATCATCGGCGCGGCCGTCTGCTGCTGCCTTGATCAGCCCCACCAGAACGCCGCGCCGATGATGCCGTAGAGACCCATGAGGGCGACTCCCTCCAACCAGTTTGTCTCCCCGTCGTAGATGGCGATCAGGCCGAGCACGGCGGCAAGGCCGAGGACGACCAGCAGCATCGCGGGCATGACGAGGGTCAGCGCCGCGCCGCCGACCAGGTAGCTCAGGACGACCAGGATCGGCGTGAGGCCCAGCGCCACCTGCAACGAACTGTTCAAGATGATGCTGAGGGCATAGTCCGACTTGTTGGCCGCCGCTAGGCGAACGCCCACGACGTTCTCCACGGCGTTGCCGGCGATCGCCACGATCACCAGGCCAGTAAAGGTCTGGGAGATATGCAAGAGCTCGATCGTCGGCGTCAGGCTGTCGACGAACCACTCGGAGACAAAGGCGGCGGCGATGGCGGCAACCAGCAGGATCGCCACGGTGAGCGACATGGGCCAGGCCGCCGCCGAATCTTTCGCTTCCAGCGGCACGCTCGACGCCCCACCGCCGAGCGAAAAGGGGATGCTGGCGGCGAAGACGACCAGCAACAGCAGGGCACAAGCGAGGCTCAGCGCGCTCGCGTGCGCGGCCGCCGGCGTGTGCAAGCCAACGGCGAGCGTGGGCACGATCAAGGCGGCCACCGCCAGCAGCGTCAGCGTCGTGATCGCCCGGGGCGCCTCCGCCTGGAAATGCTGCGTGCCGTTCTTAACCCCGCCGACGAACAGGGCAAGCCCGAGCACCAGGAGGCTATTGGCGAGCACCGACCCGATCAGCGCCGCCTGAACAAGAGCGACCAGGCCGGCGCGCAGGCTGAAGATGCCGATGAAAAGCTCCGGAAGGTTGCCCAATGCCGACTGCAAGACGCCGGTCGCCCCGGCCGAGAGGCGCTGCCCGAGCTGGTCGATGGCCTGACCGATCAGCGCGGCTAAGACCGCCAGTCCCACGCCGGAGACGACAAAGACGAGCAGCGGCGGGAGGCCAAGCACGTGGAAGATGCCGGAGAGCACCGTGGTGACCGCCGCGATGAGGAGGGTCGCGCGTTCGCTGCGTCGAAATGCGGACACAATGTTCCTACCTACTATCAATGCCGCCGCCTTGGCGGGCGAGCTTCCAGGTACGATATACCCCGGTACACCGGAAGCCTACTATACGAACCACCACCTCGACGGGGACAGGATGACACCAGGATGGATGGCGAAGCAACCCCCGCCCGCCCCACCGCCGGCGGGCCGGCGACGGCCGGCCAGCAACCGGTGCGCCGGCCGCGCCGGAACCCGCCGGTCACCACCCGTACCGGCGATACCGGCTACACCGACCTGATCGGCGAGCACGAGCTGCCGAAATATGAGGCCCGCATCGAGGCGAATGGCACCTTGGATGAGGCCAACTCCGTGCTCGGCCTGGCCCGCGCCAGCACGCGCCACCAACGGCTGAAGCAGATCATCTACGACCTGCAGAGCACGCTCTACGGCGTCATGGCCGAGATCGCCATGAGCGGCCACCCCGACCGCGCCGAAACCCTGGTCAGCGACATCCAGGTCGGCCAGGTCGAGCAGTTGATGGAGGAACTGAAGGGGCAGATCGAGCTGCCGCGCGAATTCATCACGCCGGGCGCGACCCAGGTCGGTGCGATGCTCGACGTCAGTCGCGGCGTGGTGCGCCGCGCGGAGCGCCAACTGGCCCTGCTCACCCACCGCCGGGTCCTCACCAATGGCGCCCTCCTCCGCTACGTCAATCGGGCCTCGGATTTCCTGTTCGTGCTCGCCCGCTACGAAGAGTTCCTGGAAGGGCGCCTGCCCGACCGGCCCCGCCGCCGCGGCCACCGGCCCCACCCCGCCCAGGAGCCGCTCTTCCCGGACGACGAGCTGGCGCTGCTGCAGTCCGGTCGCCCGTAACACGATTGTAGCGCCGCATCATCTAGTGGAACGTACAATTACGGGGCACCCGTGCTATACTGCCGTGGCAGTCGCGTAGGAAGCGGCCGGGGAATGGCTCCGACCCACCGCTGCGCACAACGTCCCCAGTCCTTCAGGAACGTTCTCTGGGATGGCTGCGCGGCAGCTATCGCCGCATCCGGCATCGCCGTCGCTTCCCGCGGGAACGCCGGTAACAGCAATGGAGCAAACACCGTGAATGCGAGTGACCTGACAGAGCGGACCATGGTCGACCTCCGGCGCCTGGCTCGTTCCTTAGATCTCGTTGGCGTCGCCAGCTTGCGAAAGCAAGAGCTCGTCGCACGTCTCCTGGCCGCCCAGGAGGACGGCGGTGCGACGCCCACCGCCGATTTTGTACCGCCGGCCGCGGACGCGGCGAACGGCACCTCGGCCCGCGAGGAGGCGGTGGGTAGCACGACCGGCCACACCAGCCATGAGGACATCGCTCCATTGGCGGCAGCCAACGCCGGCATGAGCGACGACCGGGCAAGCGACATAACGCTGGCGGTGGCTGGTACCGTCCAGGCCGATGCGGCCGCGGCCACCGATGGCGACGTCGCCCACACGAACGGCAGAACCCACTGGCAATCGCCTGAGGCCGAACCGACAGCGAGCCCGGCTGACGACCGCGACGGCCCGGCGGGCGAGGCCGACGCCGCCGAGTCGGCGGTCGCCGTCCGCCTGGCGGAACCGCCGGAGGAGCACGTCTTCGCCCACGGCGTCCTGGACGCCGCCGATGCCGGCCACGGCTTTCTCCGACCGTACCGCTTCATGCCCGGGCCGGACGATGTCTATGTGTCCCAATCCCAGATCCGGCGCTTCGGCCTGCGGACCGGCGATATGATCTCCGGGCAGGTGCGACCGCCGAAGGACAACGAGCGCTACTTCAGCCTCCTACGCGTGGAAGCGGTGAACGGCCAGGACCCCGACACCGCGACGCGCCGGCCGCATTTCGAGACGCTGACGCCGATCTTCCCCCAGGAAGCCTTCAACCTCGAGACGAGCCAGCAGAATTTGTCGCAGCGCCTGATCAACCTGGTCGCCCCCATCGGCCGTGGCCAGCGCGGCCTCATCGTCTCGCCGCCCAAGGCCGGCAAGACGATGCTCCTCAAGCAGATCGCCAACGGCATCATCGCCAACCATCCCGACATCCACCTCATGGTCGCCCTCATCGGTGAACGCCCCGAGGAAGTGACCGATATGAAGCGCTCGGTGCAGGGCGAAGTCGTCAGTTCCACCTTCGATGAGGATACCGAGAATCACACGCGGGTCGCGGAAATGGCGCTGGAACGCGCAAAGCGGCTGGTGGAAGCGGGGCGCGACGTGGTGATCCTGCTCGACTCCATCACCCGGCTGGTGCGCGCCTACAACCTGGCGGTGCCCCCCAGCGGGCGCACGCTGAGCGGCGGCGTCGACCCGTCCGCCCTCTACCCGCCGAAGCGCTTCTTCGGCGCCGCCCGCAACCTGGAGGAAGGCGGCAGCCTCACCATCATCGCCACCTGCCTGGTGGACACCGGCAGTCGCATGGACGAGGTGGTGTACGAGGAGTTCAAGGGTACCGGCAACCTGGAGATCCATCTGGAGCGCCGCCTGGCGGAAAAGCGTGTCTACCCGTCGGTGGATATCCTGCGCTCCAGCACCCGCCGGGAGGAGCTCCTCCTGGACGAGGTGACGTTACGCCAGGTCTGGATGATGCGGCGTATGCTGACCCAGATCGGCGAGGGCGGGTACGAGTCGCTGCTGCGCACGATGTCCAAGACCGCCAACAACCGAGAGTTCCTCCGCTCGCTGTCCAAGGACAGTTTGTAGGGCCCTGCCCACGGTCGCCCGCCGTGGCCCGGACCGAGGGAGCCGGCGCGTCGACCAGGGCGTGACTTGTCGGCACGCCAAAGGAGCGGCCACCGCGCCAGTTCGATATACTGCTGGCGACGTCCTGGACGCCCTACGCTGGTAATGGAGTGCGCGCCGAGTGAGACGGATCTCCGGGAGACGCCAGGCGATCTTCGGGCTGGTGGCGTTGTTGCTGCTTGCTGCGCTCATGGGCGGCCTTGGCGGTCGAACGGCGCGTGCCGCCGGCGCCGTCAACGACCCGCGCTACTTCAGCCAAACGGGCTACCGTATCGACACCGACGCCTTCTACGACTACTTCACCCACCGGGGCGGCCTCCGCACCTTCGGCTACCCGACGTCGCAGACCTTCACCCTCCTGGGCTACCGCGTCCAGTTCTTCCAGCGGCAGGTGATGCAGCTGCGCCCTGACGGCACAGTGACGCTCCTGAACCTGCTGGACCCGGGCATCCTGCCCTACACGCGGTTCAACGGCTCGACGTTCCCGGCCGCCGATCCGGCGATCACGTCCGCCGCGCCGACGGCCAGCGATCCGAACTATGCGAAGGACGCCACGGCCTTCGTCGC
>JAICXR010000053.1 GCA_025980355.1 Chloroflexota bacterium
CGCCTCATTCACCGGCTCGGCGACGACGATCATCCAAGGTCTGGCCGTGGCGTTTGAAACGCCGGCCGTGCCGGTCATCGCGATTGTCACCGCGCTGGTCGTGTCCTTCCGAATGGGCACGGCCGCCGCGCCGGCCGGCGCGGCGGATGGTAATACGTACGGCATCAAAGGCACGGCGGTCGCCACGATGGGCATGCTGATGGTCGCGGCCTACGTCCTGGCGATGGACACCTTCGGCCCGATCACGGACAACGCCGCCGGCATCGCCGAAATGTCCGACGCCTCGTCCGAAGTGCGCGACACCATGGATGAGCTGGATTCGGTCGGCAATACGACCAAGGCATTGACGAAAGGCTACGCCGTCGGGTCCGCCGCGCTCGCCGCATTCCTCCTCTTCAGCGCCTACATCGACACGGTGCGACAGGCACAGACGCTCAAGGGCATTCCGGTCATGGGCGCGATCGACCTCTCCAACGTCGGCGTGTTCGCCGCCGGCCTGATCGGGGCGGTGCTGATCTTCCTCTTCAGCTCGCTGGCCATCCGCGCCGTCGGTCGGGCCGCCGGGACCATGATCTCCGAGGTACGCCGCCAGATCAAGGCAAACCCCGGCATTATGGCCGGCACGTCGCGGCCGGACTACGCTCGCTGCGTGGACATCAGCACCCGGGCGGCATTGCGGGAGATGGTGTTGCCGGGGATCCTGGCGATCGCAACGCCGATCGCCGTCGGGCTGATCTTTCGGGCCGAGGCCGAGGCCGCCTTTCTCATGGTCGCCACGATGGTCGGCATCATCATGGCCAACGTCATGAATAACGGCGGCGGTGCCTGGGATAACGGCAAGAAGTTCATCGAAGCGGGCAACCTCCTGGACGCGGAGGGCAATGTCCACGGCAAGCGCAGCGCCGCCCACGCCGCGGCGGTCGTGGGAGACACGGTTGGCGATCCCTTCAAAGACACCGCCGGGCCATCCCTGCACATCCTGATGAAGTTGCTGGCGACGCTCACGTTGGTGCTGGCGCCGCTGTTTATCTGACGCGGCCCTGTTCTCCATCGTGCCCTCCCGTTTGTGTGTTAGCTTGAAAGGGACGCTATTTTCTCTGGAGAACACGGCCGTTGAAGAATCGCGTGGTCAATCCGCGTTCCATGCTGGGGAGTTGGCGGACATGGTTAGTCATCGCCATCATCCTCCTCGTCTGCAATGTCGTCGCGGCGGCGGTCAATAACGCCGGGGAACACCAGACACCGGTATCCTATAGCACGTTCGAAACCCAGGTCGAGGCGAGCAATGTTCCCGCCGTCGCCCTGGACGGCCATACGGTCACCGGGAGTTTCCGCTCGCCGGTCACGGTGCCGGCGGCAAGAGGCGGCGACGCCCGGAGCGTGACGGATTTCTCAACCCAGGTGCCCTCCTTCGGCGACCCGAGCCTGCTGCCCCTGCTGCGCGAGAAGAACGTCGAGGTGACGGTCAAGCCGCCGAACTCCAATAATGGCCTCCTGATCAATCTGGCGATCTCCTTTCTGCCGATCATCCTCCTGGTCGGCTTCATGTTCTTCATGACCCGGCGCATCGGTGCCGGCCAGGACCAGATTTTTAGCTTCGGACAGGCGCGGGCGCGCCTCTACAACCGTGAGCAGCCGGCGGTCACGTTCGCCGATGTCGCCGGCGTGGAGACGGCGCAGCAAGAATTGGAAGAGATCGTGGACTTCCTCCGTGATCCCCAGAAGTTCAGCCGCCTCGGTGGCAACATGCCCAAAGGTGTCCTGCTGGCCGGGCCTCCCGGCACCGGCAAGACCTTGCTGGCACGCGCCGTGGCCGGCGAGGCGCACGTGCCGTTCTTCAACCTCTCCGGTTCCGAGTTTGTCGAGATGCTGGTCGGCGTCGGCGCCAGCCGCGTGCGCGACCTCTTTGCCAAGGCGAAGGCCGCCGCGCCCGCCATCATCTTCGTGGACGAGTTGGATGCCGTGGGCCGCCAACGGGGGGCCGGCCTGGGCGGTGGCCACGACGAACGGGAGCAAACGCTCAACCAACTGCTCGTCGAAATGGACGGCTTCGATCCGCGCCTGGCCGTGATCGTCATGGCGGCGACGAACCGGCCCGATGTGCTCGATCCCGCGCTCCTGCGGCCCGGTCGCTTCGACCGGACCGTCACCCTGGACCGCCCCGACCGCAACGGTCGCGAGGCGATCCTCCGCATCCATACGCGGAGTGTCCCGCTGGGCCCGGATGTCGACCTGATGGTCCTGGCCCGTTCCACGCCCGGCCTGGTGGGCGCCGACCTGGCGAACCTGATCAACGAGGCGGCGATCATTGCCGTTCGGCGCGGCGCCGACTTCGTGCACATGTCGGACTTCGCCCATGCTACCGACAAGGTGCTCATCGGGCCGGAGCGCAAGATGCTCATGGACCCGGAGGAGCGCCGGCTCGTCGCCTATCACGAGGGCGGCCATGCCCTGGTCGCGCTCCTCTCGCCGAAGGCCGACCCGGTGCAGAAAGTCAGCATCGTGCCGCACGGCCAGGCCCTCGGCGTTACCCTGCAGATGCCGCTCGACGACCGCCACAACTATCCCGAGGACTATCTGCTGTCCCGCCTGGCGGTGATGCTCGGCGGGCGGCTGGCGGAAGAGATCATCTTCGGCGTGCCGACATCCGGCGCCGAGAACGACCTGATGCAGGTGACCCGTCTGGCCCGCCAGATGGTGGCGCGTTGGGGTATGAGCGCCAAGGTGGGCCAACTGGCCTATAGCGTGGCCCAGGAGCACGTCTTCCTGGGTCGGGAGATCGCCTCGGAACGCGACTTCAGCGAGAAGACGGCCGCCCTGATCGACGATGAGATGCGCCTGTTGGTCGACAGCGTCTATGAGCGGACCCGTGACCTCCTGCTGCAACATCGCTCCCAACTCGACCGCCTTGCCAGCGGCCTGTTGGAGCAGGAAACCCTGGATGGCCGCCAACTGGGCGAGCTCCTGGACTTGCAGGTGGCCCCGGTGGGCGGGTAGGCAGGGAACGCGCGACGCTCTGTGCTATGCTGGCACTCGGAGCGTAACTCGAATGGGGAGGCGACAGGGTGCTGGCGTTATGTCTGTGCTCCACCGACAGCGGTGCCGGCAAGACCTCACTCGCCGTGGCGCTAGGTCGCCGTTTGCGGCGCGATCACCTGGCCGTCGACTACCTCCAGACGGTGACCTCCGCCGAGGATCGCGGCGATAGCGCCGCGTCCGTGGAGTTCGTGCGGCGGGTTCTTGGTCTGGAGAAAGCCGCCGATCAGACGTTCCCGGTCTCCATCAGTGCTTCCCTGGAGACGCTGGAAGGCGACGTCAACTATGCGCCGCGGTTGGCGAACACCGCGGCGGCGCTGTCCGCCCGGTGCGACGTGTTGCTGGTAGAAACCGGCGATACCATCGTCGATGGTTCGCTGGTTGGCCTGGGGGTTCCCGACGTCGCTCAGGCACTCGACGCGCGGACGTTGGTCGTCGCCCGCTTTACCGGCGAGAGCGTGATCGACGCCATCCTGGCGGCCCGTCACAGCCTGGGATCGCGACTCATCGGCGCGGTCGTCACCGGCATCCCTGTGAGCCATAAGGAGTTCGCGCAGCACGTCCTCCGTCCGGCCCTGGAACGCCGCGGCGTCCGCGTGCTGGGGACGCTGCCGGCCGATGTGCTCCTTAGCGCCGTCACCGTGCGCGAACTGGTCACCAGACTGCAGGGCAGCTTCCTGTGCTGCGAAGAGGCGGGCGACGAACTGGTGGAACGCCTGATGGTCGGCGCGATGAACGCGGAGCATGCCGCCAGCTATTTTCGACGGCAGGCCAATAAGGCGGTGATCACGGGCGGCGACCGCCCCAACATCCAACTGGCCGCCCTGGAGACGCCAACCCGTTGCCTGATCCTCACCGGTCCGTTTCCCGTCGACGCGGAGGTGCTGAACCAGGCCCGCACGATGGGCATTCCTGTCGTGACGGTACCCCTGGACACCTTGACGGCCGTGGAGCGGAGTCAGGAGGTCTTCGCGACGTCCCGCTATCGCCAGGAGAAGAAGATCGCGCGCTTCGAAGAGCTCTTCAATCGGTACTTCGACATCGCGGCCTTCTACTCCGCGGTCGGCTTGCGCCTTGGCGACCGGCGCGCGACGTGAGCGGCCGCGCCGACATTGAGCCCGTCGCGCCCGCTGAGTTCAACCGGCCGGAGGCATTAGCGTTGCAACGGCGGCTTGCCGAGCAGGTCGAACGGGACACCCGGCTGGGGGCGGTGGAGGCGATCGCCGGCGTCGATTGCGCGGCGCCGCGTTACGGTACGCGGATCCGCGCCGCCGTCGTCGTCCTACGCTGGCCCGGCCTGGAAGTGCTGGAGGAACGGCGGTCGGAGGTGGTGACGCCGCTGCCCTACATCCCCGGGCTGCTCTCCTTTCGCGAACTCCCGGCGATCCAGGAGGCCTGGCGACAACTCGCCACGGTCCCGCAACTGGCGATGGTCGACGGGCAGGGTATCGCCCATCCGCGCCGGCTGGGGATCGCCGCCCATCTCGGCGTGCTGCTCGATCTCCCCACGATCGGTGTGGCGAAGTCGATCCTCGTCGGCCAACCGCGTGGGGCCGACCCCGGGCCGGAACCGGGCGATCGTTGCGATCTATCGGACCGGGGGGAACGGATCGCCGCCCTGTTACGCACCCGCGCCGGCGCCCTTCCCCTGGTCATTTCGACCGGCCACCGCGTCGGCCTGGATGACGCCGTCGCGTGGGTGCTGCGCTGCAGTCGCGGCTACCGGCTGCCGGAACCGACCCGGCTGGCACACCTGCTCGCGGGACGGTGACGGCGCCGCACCCAATCGCTCGACGGTGGTACTTCCTGCAGTCCGGTTGGTAGCACATCGCCCGGCGATTTTCCTTTTTATGCACGATAGCGTAGCATCACGTTCTGGCCGGCCGTCGCCGTGAGTGCCGGTCGCCTGGGGAACGAGGAGCCAGCCGGCCGGCCCCTGCGGCCCTTTGTGGAGGGACGATGCGCAACAACCGCCTGTTCGACGCCCTCATCGCACTGCTGCTCGCGATCGCTGCCGTCTACCTGGTGCAGCTGCTCTGGCGCATGGGCTTGCAGTTCGCCCATGTCCTCCTGCTCTTCTTCGTGGCCTGGGTGCTCGCTTTCTTGCTCACGCCGCTGGTCGAAGCCTTGCAGCGCCTGTACTTGCCGCGGGTCCTGGCCGTGGCGCTGCTCTATGTGTTGCTGGGCGGCCTCATCACCGTGGTCGTGTTGCTGGCGCTGCCCGGCGTCGTCGCGGAGGGGAACACCGTCGTGGCCCAGTTCCCCACCTATAACGCCCAGGCGCAGAGCTGGATCAGTTGGGGCCACGCGGAACTCGCCGCGCGAGGCATCACCGACGATTACCTGGTGGGCTGGTCCCAGAACGCCCTCGGGCGACTGCAAACCCTGAGTGCGAACCTCACGCTGAACCTGCTCAGCGTGGCCACGAACGTCATCACGGCCCTTGTGAACATGGTCATCGTGCTCGTGTTGTCCTTTTACATGATGCTGGATGGCCGCAAGATCGCCGATCGCCTGGTCAAGATCACGCCGACGCGCGGGCGGGCCACCGTCCTCCTCCTGTTCGACAGCGTCGGGCGAAGCTTCGGCGCCTTCGCCCGGGCACAGTTCTTGCTCGCCTTCATTTCCGGCGTGCTCACGTTCCTGGTGCTGACGCTCTTTCACGTCGGCTATGGCGCGGCCGTCGCCGTGTTGGCGGCGGTGGGTATGCTCATCCCGTTCCTGGGACCGCTCCTGGCCATCATCCCGCCGCTCGTCGTAGCCGCCTTCTGGGTGACCTCGGTGGGCCAGTTCGTCTGGATCTTCGTCATCCTCTGGGTGACCCAGCAGCTGCTCGTGAACGTGCTGGCGCCTCGCCTCCTGGGAGATGTGGTGGGCATGCATCCGTTGCTGGTGCTCTTCGCCCTCCTCAGCGGCGCGACGGCCGCCGGAATCTGGGGCGCGGTGTTCGGCGTCCCAATCGCCGCGGTGGTGTTCCTCATGGTCCGCGACTTCTATCACCAGGTCTTGGTGCCCAGTCGCTACTATGCCGGTGGAGAATCTCGTACTATGGTGGACCCTGAGCCACCGACTCAGGAGCATGTGGCGGCCGACCCGCCCAGTCGAGGTACGGCTGTTCCAGCCGGGCGCTGAGTGTACGACCGACGCCGGCGTCGTAGGAGAAAGATCATGAGGTGGTTGTGCGGATGGTGTCGCAAGCAAACGATGACGCGGAGACCGGCCAGGCGGTGTCCATCGAATTTCTGATGGTCTCGGGCGAGACGTTCACGGTGCAGGACTTTGTTGACGGCGGGGCGACCGACGAAGCGCTCCGCCGCCTTGGCGACAACCTGGCGTCCCAGCTCGGCACGAATCAGGTCCGCCGTTTCCCCTACTGGGAAGGCGAAGAGTTCTTCTTCGACGCCGTGCGCATGGACCAGGTGAGCGCCTTCAGTATTTCGCTCGCGGCCGAGGAAGTTGAGGACGAAGCGGAAGTATAAAGGGGGTGGGGCGCCGGTCGGCGCCCCATGCCTACTCGCCCGTCTTCGTCACCGCGTCGCGCAGGCGCTCGAAGAGGCCCTTGCCGCCGTGACGACCGGCCTCCTTTTCCAGGCTCGCCAGTTCGCGGAAGAGTTCGCGTTCGCGGGATGACAGATCGGTGGGCGTCACGAGCGTTACGGTGACGTACTCGTCGCCCCGGCCATTGCCTTCCAGCACCGGCACCCCTTTGCCCCGGAGCCGGAAGCGTCGCCCGCTTTGCGTGCCGGCCGGGATCTTCAAGACGCTCGGGCCATCGACCGTCGGGACTTCCACCTCGTCTCCCAGGGCCGCCTGACTGAAACTGAGCGGCAGCGCCACGTGGATGTCGGTGCCGTCGCGCTCGAACATGTCGTGGCTGCGGACGTGGAAGGCAACCAGCAGGTTGCCTCGCGGCCCGCCCTTTTGCCCGGCTTCGCCTTCGCCGCTCACGCGCATTTGCGTGTCGTTGTCCACACCGCCGGGGATCTTGATCTCTAGCTTGCGCACGGTCTTGACCCGACCCTGGCCGCGGCATTCGGTACAGGGGTCGGTGATGATCCGGCCTTCGCCGCGGCAGCGGTCGCAGGCCACGACGTTGACAAACTGCCCGAAGATCGACTGCTGGGCTCGGCGAAGCTCGCCGCTGCCGCCGCAGGTCGGGCAGCGCGTCGGCGTCGAGCCTTTCTGCGCCCCACTTCCCTGGCAACTGGAGCACGTCTCCCAGCGGGGAATCTCGATCTCCTTCGTCGCGCCGAAGACCGCCTCTTCGAAGCTCAGTGTCAGGTCGTAGCGCAGGTCGGCACCGCGTTGCGGACCGCGCCGGGTCGCCGAGGCCACCCCCCCGCCGAAGAACGTCTCGAACAGGTCGCCCAGGCCACCGAAGCCCTCGAAGTTCGTCTGCCCGGCGGCTCCGGCGGGCACGCGGTGCCCGAACTGGTCGTACGCGGCGCGCCGCTGGGCGTCGGACAGCACCTCATAGGCTTCATTGGCCTCCCGGAACCGCCCCTCCGCCTCCGTCGCGTTGTTTACGTCGGGGTGGTACTGCCTCGCTAACTTGCGAAAGGCCCGTTTGATTTCGTCGTCGGTGGCATTTCGAGGCACCCCGAGCACTTCGTAGTAGTCGCGCTTCACACTCATTGCTTGTGGTCTCCAAAATGCACAGCGGGGGCTCGTCGCTTCATTTTACCGCTCATCCGGCCCATTGGCCCGATCGTCGGTCTCGTGGCTATGCGGCGCTTCCTGCCGCGCGTCCTCGGCCGGGCCCTGCTCCTCCGCCGGCTCGTTCTCGGCGGTACTCGTTTCTGGAGCCGCTTCTTCGGGCGCGGCGTACAGATTGGCCGTGAGCTCTTGCAGCGCGGCCGATAGGTCGCCGGCCGCCGCCTTGACCAGTTCGACGTCCTCACCGGCCAGGGCGACGCGAAGGTCGCGCAGCTTGTCCTCGACGGCGGTACGATCGCCGGGGCGGGCCCGCTCTTTCAACTCTCGGAGGACGTGCTCGGCCTGGTAGGACAGCGCGTCGGCCTTGTTGCGCTCTTCGATCTCATCCCGGTGACGGCGGTCCTCCTCGGCATTCTTCTCCGCCTCCTCCACCATGCGCGCCACCTCCTCTTTGGAGAGGCCACCCGAAGACTGGATGGTAATGTGCTGTTCGCGGTTTGTGCCGAGATCCTTGGCCGACACCGCGACGATACCGTTGGCGTCGATATTGAAAGTCACCTCGATCTTCGGCACGCCGCGCGGCGCCGGCGCGATCCCGTCCAGGATGAACTTGCCGAGGGACGTGTTGTAGCGGGCAAGCTCCCGTTCGCCCTGCACGACATGGATCTCCACACTGGGCTGGCTGTCGCTGGCGGTGGAGAAGGTCTGGCTCTTGGCAGTCGGGATCGTCGTGTTGCGTTCGATGAGTTTGGTCGCGATGCCGCCGTGCGTCTCGATACCCAAGGACAGCGGGGTGACGTCGAGGAGGAGGACGTCCTTGACGTCGCCCTTGAGGACGCCGGCCTGGATGGCGGCGCCGACCGCCACCACCTCGTCCGGGTTGACGCCCTTGTTGGGCTCCTTGCCGAACAGCCGGCGCACCGTCTCCGCCACCGCCGGCATCCGGGTCATGCCGCCCACCAGCACCACCTCGTCGATCCGCTCCGCCGCCACCCCGGCGTCCGCGAGGCACTGCTTGCAGGGCCCCGCCGTGCGCTCCACCAGGTCGCCCACCAGCTGCTCCAGCTTGGCCCGGGTCAGGGTCAGGGCCAGGTGCTTGGGCCCCGCCGCGTCGGCGGTGATGAAGGGCAGGTTGACGTCGGTCTGCTGGGTGGCGGAGAGCTCGATCTTCGCCCGCTCCGCCGCCTCCTTCAGCCGCTGCAGCGCCATGCGGTCCTGGCGCAGGTCGATCCCCTCCTGGCGCTTGAACTCGTCCGCCAGCCAGTCCACGACGCGCTGGTCGAAGTCGTCGCCGCCGAGGTGGGTGTCGCCGTTGGTCGCCTTGACCTCGAACACCCCCTCCCCCAGGCTGAGCACGCTCACGTCGAAGGTGCCCCCGCCCAGGTCGTAGACCGCGATCGTCTCGTCGTGCTTCTTGTCCAGCCCGTAGGCCAGGCTGGCCGCCGTCGGCTCGTTGATGATCCGCAGCACCTCCAGCCCCGCGATCCGCCCCGCGTCCTTCGTCGCCTGCCGCTGCGCGTCGTTGAAGTACGCCGGCACCGTGATCACCGCCTCGGTGATCTTCTCCCCGAGTTTGGCCTCGGCGTCGGTCTTCAGCTTCTGCAGGATCATCGCCGAGATCTCCTGCGGGCTGTAATCGCGATCGCCGAGCTTCACCCGGACGTCGCCGTTGGCGGCCTCGGTGACCTTGTAGGGCACCGTCTTCAGGCTGCGCTGCACTTCCGGGTCGCTGTACTTGCGGCCCATGAAGCGCTTGATGGAGAAGATGGTGTTCTGGGGGTTGGTGACGGCCTGACGCTTGGCGATCTGGCCGACCAGGCGCTCACCCGTCTTGGTAATCGCCACCATCGATGGCGTGATGCGGGCGCCTTCCGCATTCTCGATGACCGTCGGCTCACCGGCCTCCATGACCGCCATGCAGGAGTTCGTGGTGCCGAGGTCAATTCCTAGTACTTTTGCCAATGGATAGTTCCTCTCAACTACGCTCCCCATCCTACGCCGGTGGTGTTAGAGCGGCACATACGCCGAATTAACATTGCGTTAGAGAAGGCCATCGCCACCACGACGTGGAGACGGGCGCTGATAGCCGAACGAGAAATGGACTGCCGCCGGGACGATCGTCTAGTGATCCGGCGCGGCGGGTGCGGCAGATTGCGCCGTGAGGCCGTCGATATAGATGCGCCGCACGCCCTGGAGGATGCGCTGCGGCGAGAAGCCGCGCTCCTGGCGCTGGAAGAGATAGAGGTCGACGGCCAGCGCCGAGAGGATGGCGTCGGCGGTGAAGGTGACGTCGAGCGCCGGCAATTCCCGCTGCGTCACCGCCTGCTCCAAGAGGCCCGCGATGGTGCAATGGAGCCACTGCACCAGCGGGTTGCGGTATTGCAGGTCGCGTCGCCCACCACATGACGCTTCGACGATGGCGCTGAGGAGTTGCCCATTCGCTTCTTCGAAATCGATGAGGCGGGTCAGCACACCATCCAGGCGCTCGCGGGCGGAACATGCGCCAGCAGTGTCGGTCAGGAAGCGCATGGTCTCCGTTTGCAACTGCTGACCATTGTCACCGAGCAGGTCGAGGCAGAGCTCGCCTTTGTTGGCGTAGCGGCGATAGAGGGTGCCTTGCCCCACGCCGGCCGCCAGAGCGATCTGGTGCATGCTGACGGCGGCGACGCTACGTTCGGCGAAAAGGGCCCGCGCCGCGGCGAGGATGCGACGATCGAATTCGCCGGCGTTGCGCCGCTCCGGACGGCAGCGCAGCACCGCATCCTGCTCAGTCGGCGCGACGACGGGAGCGCCCGGCGCTGCGCCCACACGGTCTCCGTCCACCTCACCATTCTCCCTTGTGAGCGGTGTTGACAAAGGGACAGTTGTCCTCTACAATGCTTGCCCATGCGGACAGGTGTCCCGTCCCAGGGTACCGCACCAGGGGGGCCCCGGTCAATGGGCGCCCGTCGGCATCACAGCGTGCTGCCAGCGTGTTGAGTCTGGTCAACCGAGAGAAGGAGTCCTTCACCCATGGCTACCGCCGTTCTTGCCGAGTCCGTCGCGCCGAAGGAGACACCCTTCAGGATGCGCGCGATCATGGCGCCGCTGGTGGCGATCATCGTCGGCGTCTTCATGGTGGTGCTGGACGGCACCGCGGTGAACGTCGCGCTGCCGCAACTGGTCCTGACGCTGCACAGTCCGCTCACGACGCTCCAGTGGACGATCACCGGGTACGCCCTCGCCCAGGCGGCGGTGATCCCGCTGGCCGGCTGGCTCTCCGACCGCGTCGGCGTGAAGCGGCTCTTCCTGATCTCCGTCGTGCTCTTCACCATCGGCTCCGCCCTCTGCGCCACGGCGCAGAGCAGTGGCTACCTGGTCTTCTTCCGTATCTTGCAGGGCCTCGGCGGCGGTTTCGTCTTGCCGCTGGCCATGGCCTACGTGTATCGGATCTGCGCCACGGAGCGGATCGGCGCCGTGATGGGGATGATGGGCGTGCCCATCCTCTTCGCCCCGGCCATCGGACCGGTGCTCGCCGGCTGGCTGGTGGAGTATGCTTCCTGGCGCTGGATCTTCCTGATCAACGTGCCGATCGGCATCATCGGCGTCCTGGTCGGCCTCGTCACCTTGCCCGCACTGGCGCGGCAGGCCGCCGGCACCCTCGATCGGGCCGGCGTCGTCCTGGCGCCGCTGGCCTTTGCCGCCCTGTCCTACGGCGTCAGCGAAGGGGCGACCAGCTGGACCTCGCCCGCGACGATCGGCGGCATCGCCGTCGGTGCGGCGGCGCTGGCGCTGTTCATCGCCGTCGAACTGCGCAGCGCCGCGCCGCTGTTGGAGCTGCGCGTCTTCCGGTCCGGCGAGTTCGTGCGCGCCATCATCGTGCAGTGGGTCGGCCAGTTCGCGCTGTTCGGCTCGCTCTTCCTGGTGCCGCTCTTCCTGCAGCAGGTGCGCGGCTACGGCGCTTTCGACACCGGGTTGATCCTGTTGCCGCAGGCGCTGGCCTCGGCGGTCTTCATGCCGATCGGCGGCATCCTGTTCGACCGCATCGGCGCCCGCCCGCTGGTGGTGGTGGGCCTGGGCCTGGTGGCCGTCGCCACCGTCCTCCTGGCCCACGTCGGCATCACCACCCAGGGGCGCGACCTGATCCTGCCGCTGGCCCTCAGCGGCGCCGGGATGGGCCTCATGTTCATGTCGCTCAACACCCACCTGCTCAACGCGGCGCCGCGCGCCCTCATCGGCCGCGTCACCGCCTTGACCAACGCGCTGCAGCAGGTAGTCAACTCCCTGAGCGTGGCCGGCCTGGCGACCATCCTGACCTCCCGCCTCACGACGAATGTCGGCACGGTGAGAGCCGCGCTGGCGGCCCAGGCGCCACAGGCCCCCCAGGCGGCCACGAGCCAGGCAACGGCCGGGGCCGCGGCAGCGCTGCCGCCGGCGGTGCAGGAGGCGCTCGCCCGAGCCGCTGCGCTGTCGTTCGACGAAACGTTCCGCGTGATGGTGGTGGCCGCCATCGTCGGCGCCGCCCTCGGCCTCCTCCTGCGCCGGTCACACGCCACCCAGGTCAGCAGCGAGGACAGCATCACCGAAACCAGCGCCTTCATCACGGCCTGACGCCTGGCGAGCGTCGATCCGGCGAGAAGTGGGCCGCAGGATTTCGCGCCGTTCGGTTGCCCAGTCGACCCCTCTGCGCGCTTCGCTTGCCGGTCTCCCCCTTACGGGAGAGACCTCGCCGCGATTTGGCGGACGGCAGCGCCAAGGA
>JAICXR010000559.1 GCA_025980355.1 Chloroflexota bacterium
ACGGCCAGCGCGCGTTGCGGGTGGCGCGCAACAACAGGCAGGCCCGAGACGAACGCGCCGATCAAGGCGCCGATGCCCGTGGCGGTCAGCAGCACGCTCAGCCCCCCGGCGCCCTCGTGAAACACATCGGACGCCATCTTGGGGAGAAAGCTGCCGTAGGGTAAGGCGAGGACCGTCAGGCCGATCGCCGGTAACAGGACGGCGCGGATCTGGGGATTGCGGCCGATCTCCAAGGTGGCCGCCAGGCCGCGGCGCGCGCTGCCGGCGGCGGGGGTGCTGTGGGTGCGAATCATCAGCAAGGCCACCAGCACGGCGCCGAAACTCAAAGTATTGGCGCCGAAGCAGGCGGCGGCGCCGGAGGCCACCAGCAACCAGCCGCCAACGGCTGGCCCGAAGATGCGCGTGAGATTAAAGCGCGCGGAGTTAATGGCGACCGCCCGCCGCAACTGCTTCGGCCCCACCAGCTCCTTGATGAAGGCCTGCCAGGAGGGGCCATTCAAGGAGTTGACGACACCGTTGGCGGCGGCGATGACCAACAGCGTCACGACCGTGTTGCGCCCCGCCGCCTGGAGCACCGTCAAGATCGCCGCGAGGACGAGCGCCGCCGACTGCGTCACCAGCAGCACCCGGCGGCGGTCGGCTCGGTCCGCCAGGCTACCGGCCGCCACGCCGAACAGGAGCACCGGCGCGGTGGAGACGAAGCCGAGCAAACCGAGCACAAAGCTGGAGCCGTGCCCCAATTGCAGCGCCGTCCAACTGAGCGCCACCGACTGCATCCAGGAACCCAGGCTGGAGACGAAGGCGCCGACCAGGAAGAGGACGTAGTCCCGATTCGCCAGCGGGCTGTCGCTACGCCGCTTCACCGCCCGCACCGGACGTTAGCCCCCTACTTGCTGGAGTCCTGCTGCAGTTTGGTGTTGACGTCCTGCACCACAAAGTCCAGCGCCGGGGAGGGGTCCTTCTTCAGGGCCATCACGTCTTTCTGTGCGCTGCCCAGGTCGTCCCAGAGCGCCTGGGCCTCGATCGTCACCGGCCGGTTCCAGGCCTTCGGCAACTGGTCGTAGAACTTGTTGTGGTTGGGGTCGGCACGGAGTTTCGGATCATTGGTGATCGACTGCAGCGTCGGGATATGGGAGGTCAACAGGCAGTACGTGAGCAGCCCCTCCTTGCCGGTGCCATAGTTGATCCAACTGTAGCCCTGGTCCTGGTTTTTCGCCCCTTTGGGGATGGCCAGAGACCAGCCGCCGGCCATCGAGGTACCGGGACCGTCCTTGCCCGGAATCGGCGAGAGGCTGAACTTGAGGTCCGGCTTGTACTGCTTGATGCTCGCCAGGTCCCAGTCGCCGTTGACCCAGGAGACGAGCTTGCCGGTATAGAAGGCGGTGTTCTCCGTCCCCTTGGGCTGCGCGGCGTTGAAGGCGTCGACCTTAGCCTGCGTCCAGCGCTTGGCATAGGACTGCATGTAGGTGAAGGCGTCGACGTCATTGGCGTCGTTCGCCGTACACTTGTTGGACGCGCTATCGAAGAACTTGCCGCCGAAGTTCACCATCCAGATTTCGTGGAAACAGTTGCCCAACGTGGGCCAGTAGCCGAGCTGCGTGATGTTGCCGCCCGAGTCCGTCTTCGTGAGCTTATTCGTCCAGTCCAAGAGATCGGCAGTGTTCTGGGGCGGCTTCGTGGGATCGACGCCCGACTGCTGCGCGGCGTCGATGTTGACGTAGAGCATGCGCACGTCGGTGTCGAAGGGCAGCACCCATTGCTTCCCCGACCAGGTCGCCTCCGCCCAGGCGAAGGGCAAGTAATCCTTGTCGGTGATCCCGGCCTTGGCGTTGAGCGGCGTGAGGTCGGTGAAAATCCCTTTATAGGCCCATGTTGCCGTGAGGAAGCGATCGGCGTAGTAGGTATTCGGCGGCGTCCCGGCAGCGATCGAGGTCAGCAGCTTTTCGGACAACTGACTCGTGTAGTCCACCTTAATGTTCTGCACGACGATGTCGGAGTGTTGCGCTTGGAAGTCGCTGATCATCTGCTTGATCGCCGTGATGCCCGT
>JAICXR010000382.1 GCA_025980355.1 Chloroflexota bacterium
AACCGTTCGCGCACGGCGGCCGCCGGCGCTGTCGGCGCGCCTACAGCAGCGGGTTCGGATTCCGCAGCCGGCGGGCTTGAGTCCGTCGTCGACGACGGACTCGAACTGGCGGCGTTGCCGCTACTTTCCATACCTTCTCTCCGTCCCGTTATCGTTCCACATCCGGGCGAGCCGGGACCGGCCTAGCTGCCGAAAACCTGGTTGACGCGGGCCAGCACTTCCTGGCGAGCGTTGGCACCACTGCGTGGGGCGACCATTAGGCCGACGGCGAGCCCCAAGAGCATCCAGAGCAGACCCTTCATCGCTTCTCCTGTCCTCTGCCCGGCACGCGGCACGCGCGCGGCCCGGCGTCGAACCTGCGTAGCAACCGACGTGCCAGTGTAACGCGAGAGTTGCCGCTTGTGCGACACCCCTCCCTACCCACCCCGTTCCGGAGAGGGAATGCAGACGGAGTGACGGTGCCGGCAATCGACCGGTGCGGCGACGTCGGGTGCGGTCGGGACCACGCCCCGATCTCGCTGCCGCCCTCCCGCCTCCCTACCCTCTCCGGAACGGGGTGGGTAGGGAGGGGTGAACCTTTCAATATGCTACGCTGCCTCCTGTTTCGCATAGAGAGGCTGACCACGTGCTCCCGACCGTCATCACCTACCACGTCGAACGCAACAGCGACGAGTCGCCCGCGCACGTCCTGGCTGCCGTGCTGCAACAGGTCGAACTGGCCGAGACGCTCGGGTACAGCGGCGCCTGGTTTGCCGAGCACCACTTCGGGAGCCAACGCGGCGTCATGCCATCGCCCCTTCTGCTGGCAACTTTCCTCGCCGCCCGGACCCGGCGACTCCGGGTCGGCACCTCGATCATTTGCCTCCCCCTCCATCATCCGGTCAACGTGGCGGAGGATGTCGCGGTCGCCGACCTCCTGAGCGGCGGCCGGCTCGACATCGGCTTCGGCAGCGGCAGTTCGGCGGCGGACTTCGCCATCTTCGGCAGCGACCAGGCGCAACGACACGGGCGATTCGAGGAGGCACTGACGGTGCTGCAACGCTGCTGGAGCGGCGAGCAGGTCGACCATCAAGGCGATTACTATCGGGTGCAAGGAGTGCGCTGCGTACCCACGCCGAAACAAGCGCCCGGCGAGATGGTCTGGCTGGCGGCCTCCAGCGAACCGACGGCGCGCCTCGCCGGCCGCCTCGGCTTCGGGCTCCAACTGCCGCGCGGCCGGCCGGCGGCGGCCTATGTGCCGATCATCACGGCCTACCGCGAGGAATGGCAGCACGCTGACCACGGCGCCGACCGTCGCCAACGGGTCTCTATCGCGCGTTGCCTATACGTGGGCATCGACGATCAGGAGGCGCTCCGCACGGTCGAGGCCGCCACGCGCCGATTCAGCCAGCACGGCCCTTCCGCCATCCCCGGCACGCCGGATATCCGCGAGCTGGTGGACCGCCTGCAGTTCTGCGTCGGCGGCCCGGAGTCGGTGCTGGCGCACCTCACCGAGTTGCGCGACATCACCGGCCTCACCCACCTATCGATGCAGCCGACCTGGGAGAACCTCCCCGCCGAGGCCACCAGCGCCTCCCTGCGCCGCTACGCGGACCTGATCGCGCCGCGGTTGTAGGGTCAGATGTAATACATCTCCTGGCTCCGCGTGGCGGACTGGCGGCTGGCGAGTTGGGCCAGGGTGGTGTCCTGGAGGACGCGCATGCTGGCGTCCTCCATGCTGCGCCACACTTCCTGGATGGCGCAGTGATCGCCCAACTGGCAGGTGTGCTCGTCCTGCATGCAACTGACGAAGGTGCTCGGCCCCTCCAGGGCGACGACAATCTCGGCCAACGTCACCTCTTCCGGTCGTCGGGCGAGCGTGTGCCCGCCGGACGGACCGCGCACGCTGTGGACCAGCCCCGCCTTGCGCAGCGCCGTCAACAATTGATCGAGGTAGGGGTCGGAGATGCGCTGCCGGGCGGCGATCTGGGCGCTCTGTACGGTACCCTGACCGTAGTGTTCCGCCAGGTCGATCATGGCGCGCAGGCCATAATCGGCCCGCATGGAGACTCTCATACCCTCACTCTACAGCGCATGGGCGGCGTGGTGCAACCTGGCATCCCTCACCGCCGACCCCGCTTCGCCCGCCCGGCCGGCCGTCCCGCCCCCACGGCGACGGGCGCGCCGTGTGGTGTCGACGCCGTCGCCGCCACGACCACGACGCCATCGGGCTGGGGCACGCCGTCCACCAGGTGGCGCGGGTCGACGGTTAGAGAATCTCCCTGGAGATCGCGTCGGAGTTCGACGATCTGGTCGCGCAGGAGGGCGGCGCGCTCGAACTCCAGGGCCTTCGACGCCGTCTTCATCTGGCTCTCCAGGTCCTTGATCAGCCGCACCAACTCGTCGCGGGGGATCTCGCGCACGCCCTCGGCGTTGTAGGTGGCCTTCTCCTCCGCCACCTTGCGCATGGCGTTGCTGATGTCCTTGATCGCCTTGACGATGCTGGCCGGCTCGATGCCGTGCGCCTCGTTATAGGCGATCTGGATGCGGCGCCGGCGGTAGGTCTCGTCGATCGCCCGCTGCATGGAGCCCGTGATGCGGTCGGCGTACATGATGACGTGGCCGCTGAGGTGACGGGCGGCGCGCCCGATCGTTTGAATGAGCGATCCTTCGGAGCGCAGGTAGCCTTCTTTATCGGCATCCAGGATGCAGACCAGCGACACCTCCGGCAAGTCCAGCCCTTCCCGCAGCAGGTTGATGCCGACCACCACGTCGTAGACGCCGAGCCGCAGGTCGCGCAGGATCTCGATCCGCTCCAGCGCCTGGATCTCCGAGTGCAGGTACTGGACCTTGATCCCCATCTCGTGCATGTAGTCGGCCAGGTCCTCCGCCATCTTCTTCGTCAGCGTCGTCACCAGCACCCGCTCGCCGCGGCCGACGCGCTGGCGCACCTGTTCCAGCAGGTCGTCGATCTGCTTGCTGGTCGGTTTGACGGCGATGCTGGGATCGATCAGGCCGGTCGGGCGGATGATCTGCTCCACCACCTGCTGGCTGTGCTCCAGCTCGTAGGGACCGGGCGTCGCCGAGACATACACCGCCTGGCGGATCAGCCCTTCGAACTCGGGGAAGGTCAACGGACGGTTATCCAGCGCCGAAGGCAGGCGGAAGCCGTAGTCGACCAGCACGTTCTTGCGGGCCTGGTCGCCGGCGAACATGCCGCGCACCTGGGGCAGGCCGACGTGCGACTCGTCCATGAAGAGCAGGAAGTCGTCGCTCAGGTAGTCGAGCAGGCACCAGGGGCGTTCGCCCGGCCCACGCCCGGTCAGGTGGCGGGAATAATTCTCGATGCCGGTGCAGAAGCCGAACTCGCGGATCATCTCCAGGTCGAAATTGGTGCGCTGCTTGAGGCGGGCCGCCTCCAGGACCTTGCCCTCGCGGTCCAGCTCGGCCAGCCGCTCCTCCAGCTCCTCCTCGATCGTGACGACCGCGCGCTGCTGGCGCTCCTTGGTGGTGACGAAGTGGCTGGCCGGATAGATGTCGATCGACACCCGTTCGGCCAGGATCTCGCCGGTGAGCGGGTCCAGCTCCACGATCCGCTCGATCTCGTCGCCGAAGAACTCGATCCGGACGGCGATGTCCTCGTAGGAGGGGAACACTTCGAGCACGTCGCCGCGCACCCGGAACTTGCCGCGCGTCAGCGTCATGTCGTTGCGCTCGTACTGGATGTCGGTCAGGTGGCGCAGCACCTTGTCGCGCCGCCGCCACTCGCCCTTCTTCAGGGAGACGATGACCTGGTTGTAG
>JAICXR010000589.1 GCA_025980355.1 Chloroflexota bacterium
CGCCACCAGGCGCTCCGCGAAGACGGTCTCGCCGAAAAGTGCCCAGGAGCCGACGATGAAGTGCAACCCGAGCGCCGGCTCCGGCGTCCAGTCCAGGTCAAACAGACCCGGGCCCCGGCCGGCAAAGACCTCCAGGGCGTTGCTGGCGAAGTCCAGCTCGTCCGCCGTGACGCTGTTCGGCACCCGTCCCAGGAAGATGACGCGCACCAGGAAGGCCGCCAGGAGGACAATGCCAACGCACTGCCATTCGGTCAGGCCAGCAAGGAGCGGTAGCGGGGCGGGCCGCGCGAGCCGGCGCTGCAGCACCACCGGAGGCCCGCCCACCTGCGCTAATCCGCGACGGCCGACGCCGGCTCGTAGTGGGTCACCAGGCCGCGCCGCTCCTCGTGACGCTCGATGGCCAGGGTGATCAGGCGGTCGAGCAACTGCGCATAGGTGACGCCGCTGGCCTCCCAGAGCTTGGGATACATGCTGATCCGGGTAAAGCCGGGAATCGTGTTGATCTCATTCAACCAGAGGGTGCCGCCTTCCAGGAACAGGTCGACGCGGGCCATACCGGCGCAATCGAGCGTCTGAAAGGCGGCCAGGGAAAGCTGCTTGACGCGTTGGGTTTGTTCGGGCGTCAGGGGAGCCGGGATGCGCAGCTCGGAACTATCTTCCAGATACTTCGCGCGGTAATCGTAGAACTCCCGCTCCGGCACGACTTCCCCCGGCAGCGAGGCGATGGGGTCGTGATTGCCGAGGACGCTGCATTCGATTTCGCGCGGCGCCTGCGCCGCCCGTTCCACCAGCACCTTCGGATCGTACCGGTCGGCATCATCCAGGGCGGCATCGAGGTCGTGCGGGGTCCGCACCTTGTGGACGCCGACGCTGGAGCCCATGTTCGACGGCTTGACGAAACACGGATAGCCGATGCGCTCTTGGACCAACCGCCGGATATTCGCCGGATCCCGCTGGCGGACGTGGCGTTCCACCAACAGCCAGTCCAGCACCGGCAAGCCGGCGGCGCGTAGGACCATCTTCATCAGGTGCTTGTCCATGCCGACGGCCGAGGCCGCCACGCCGGCACCCACGTAGGGCACGCCGGCGAACTCCAGCACCCCCTGGAGTGTGCCGTCCTCACCGTAGGTGCCGTGCACGAGCGGGATCACGACGTCCGCCTCGCGCAAACCGGCGCTCGCCTCCGGCAACTGGTTGCTGACCGTCACCGGAAGGGCGTTGGACGACGCACCGGCAGCCGCATAGTGTTCCGAGCCGGGGATGGCGACGTCGGAAGTGCCGCCATCTCCGGAAGTGCACGGCAGCGTGTCGCCGGCCACGGGCAGGACCGCGGCCGCGCTCCCCCGTCCCAGGACCGGGCCGCCGGCCAGCAGGGCGCGGGAACGCTGCGGCGGGAGCCAGCGCCCGGACGGCGTGATCGCCACGGGCAGCGCATCGTAGCGTTGCGGGTCGAGCGCCGCTAGGACCGAGCGCGCCGACTCGATGGAGACCTCGTGCTCCGCCGAGCGTCCGCCGAAGAGCACCACCACCCGGAGCTTCTTTGCTTGCATGCCGCCGCTACTCCGCTTCGTGTTCGCCGGCCAGCAGCTCGACCAGATAGTCGAGACGCATGCCGCGTGCCGCTTTCACCAGCACCAGATCGCCCGGCGCTAGTTCGCGCCGCAGTTGCGCCGCCAGCGCCCGCCGGCTCGGCGCCACGTCCGGCGGTGGCACGTGCTCCGTTCGGAACGCGGCATCGCCGGGC
>JAICXR010000411.1 GCA_025980355.1 Chloroflexota bacterium
CGCAGCTGCCAGCGCAAACATTCGAATTGCCTGGTGCTTCCGTCTGCCAACACGAGCAACAGGTCGATGTCCGAATCCTCGCGGGCCGTGCCGCGTGCGGGCGATCCGGACAAGAGCACGCCGAGAACGCCAGAGTCCGCGCGGTGCGCAGCGAGCACGGCATCGAGCACAGCCTCGTGCAGACGCGTCGGGAACTGAATGCCCATGCTACGCCTCCTCAGCGGCAGACGTCATCGGTTGGCAGCGTGCCGAGCCAGCCACGAGCGGTCAATTCCGGAGCGAGGTGACGCGGCGAAGGCCAGGAGATAGCGCCCAGTCGATACCGTCCGTCGCTACACAGTCCCGTATGGAGGTGTTCCCACGGGCCGACGACGGCAGCACAGCCAAGCCGTCCGTGAAGGCGCAGCATGAGATAATGAGGTGAAGGGAACTCTGTTGAAGAACGTCGACGGCATTGCGGTCTTTGGCGAGCACGACCAGGCGACGTTTGACCAGATCCGGCGCTGCGCCGCCGATGCACCGGTGCGCGGGGCCGCCCTTATGGCCGACGGCCATAAGGGCTACTCCATGCCGGTCGGCGGCGTCGTCGCCTATGCCGGAGCGATCTCGCCGTCCGGCGTTGGGTACGACATCGGCTGCGGAAACGAGGCCGTGCGCACGGAGGTGCGCGTCGACGCGGTCCTGCCGGAGATCAATCCGCTCCTGGATCGCATCTTCAGTGAGGTCTCCTTCGGCGTGGGGAGGAAGAACGCCCACCCCGTCGCGGCGCCGGTCCTGGACAGCCCGACCTGGGCCGACATCCCGGCCCTGCGGCCACTGCACCACCTTGCCGCCAGCCAGCTCGGGACGGTCGGCAGCGGTAATCACTACGTGGACCTGTTGGCCGACGAGGCCGGCTACCTGTGGGTTGCTTGCCACTTCGGCAGCCGAGGCTTCGGCTACAAGACCGCCAGCGGTTTCCTCAATCTGGCGGCGGGACGGCAATTCGATGCGAAGGCGCCCGGCGAGTCGATGGATCAGCCGGCCACGCTCCTCTCTCTGGCCACACCGACCGGCCAGGACTACTTCCAGGCGATGCAACTGGCCGGCGAGTATGCCTACGCCGGCCGTGATGCCGTGGTCGCCCAGGTGCTCGGCATCCTGGGCAATCCGGCGGTGACGGAAAAGGTCCACAACCACCACAATTTCGCCTGGTTAGAGCGCCACGGCGGCCAGGATGTCTATGTCGTGCGCAAGGGGGCGACACCGGCCTGGCCGGGGCAGCGCGGCTTCGTCGGCGGCTCCATGGGCGACGTGGCGTACGTCGTCGAAGGCACGGCCTCCCCGCTGGCGGATGCCGCGCTGCACTCCACCGTCCACGGCGCCGGGCGGGTGATGTCGCGGACCGAAGCGGCCGGCAAGCGCAAGTGGGGCACGAACATCGTTCTGAGGCCCGGCAAGGTGTCGCCGCAGATGATGGCGGAGTGGTTGGAACGGGAGGGCGTCACGCTGCGTGGCGGCGGGTTGGACGAATCGCCCCACGCCTACCGCCGCCTGCCCGACGTGCTGGCGGCCCAGGAGGGCACGGTGCGGGTGCTCCACACCTTGCGCCCGGTCGGCGTGTGCATGGCCGGGGCGGACATCGTCGATCCCTACAAGGACTGACGGGCTGTCAACGCGCCCGCGGCCGCGGTTGCGCTTTTCGTGCTACTATCCCCGGGCGTCGGACGATAAAGAAAGCAGGCAGCGCTATGTTCGGTATCCTCTGGGCTATCGTCGTGATCCTTGTGATCCTCTGGCTGATTGGATTAGTCGGCCACATCGCCGGCGGTCTGATCTACATACTGCTGGTCATCGCCGTGATCATCGCCATCGTCAACCTGCTCACCGGCCGGCGCGGCGTCTGACGGCGCGGGCGGTCGCCGGGGGACAGCAACCGGTTGCGCCACCGCCCGTCGCGCCGCGCATGGGCTACGGCGGCGTTGGCGTGTGCTGGTGCACCCAGTGTTCGACGATGGGCAGCAGCGCGTCCAGGTCGAACGGCTTCCGGACGACATGGACGGGCGCGATCGCGCCGAGGTCCCCCGGTTGGACCTCGGCGGTCATGACCACGATGTGGGCGTCGGCGCGTTCCCGCGCCCGGTAGGCCCGCGCGAACGCGGTCCCGTCCATGACCGGCATCCGCAAATCCAGCAGGATCAGGCAGGGGGCGAAGGTCTCCAACAAGCGGAGGGCGTGGGCGCCGTGGTCCGCCACCGCCACGGTGTAGCCTTCGTTCGTCAGCGCGAGCTGCAGGAGGTGCTTGAGCGCCGGGGTATCGTCCACGACGAGGACGCGCCTGGTGTGACACATGCCCCGCCTCCGCTCGCTGCTGTCCCGGCGGCAGAGAAGCGCATAGCGCGTGCCGTGACGCGGCGGGACGACCGGAGCATGTCGCATGCCGTTTGGCACATCGCGTTGCTGTCCATTGCCGCTCCCTCCCGCCCTCAATGGTAGACGAACATGAAGGCGCCGAACAGGGCGACTCCCCCGACCGCGATCGCGCCGACCCGCAGCAGCCAGGGATCGACGACCCAGTCCTGGAGGGGGGTGACCAGGAAGAGGGCGCCATAGATCGTCGCCGGCAGCAGGCCGGCGACGATATCCCAGGGGCCAATTCCGCCGCTGACGCTTTTGATCTTGATGAACAACGCCCCGGCGGCCAGGAAGGCCAGCGCGATCGGCACATCGGGCCTGGCCTTCGGGCGGGAGACCGTGGGCGGCGCGCGGTCCGGCAGTCGTTCCCCGCAGACGATGCAGTAGGGCGCCTCGGCGGGATTCGCGGCCCGGCACATTGGGCAACGCATCGCCGCTACGCCGGACCGGGCGCGCCGGCGCCGCCTTGCAACACGGCGTTGATGGCGTCCGCCGCCGCCTTGCAGGCGTCCTCCGCCGTGGCCGTCCCTTGTTGCAGCGACGATTGGAGCTTGTTGTAGAAAATCGCCGAGATGGCGGGGTCGGCCACCTGGCTGGCCCGCGCGTAGCCCAGGGCGTTGGCGACGGCGGTCTGCTCCGCCGAGCTCAGATCGGCCGGCGTCCAGCCGGTGAGCGCGGGGTTGGGCTGCACGGCCCCCGGCAGGCCGCTCCGGGCCGCCACGTAGGTGCGCCGCTGCAGTTCCGTCGCCAGCGCCGTCATCGCGGTGAACGCCTGCGCGGGGTCGGGGGTACGGGCGGCCATCGCGAGCGCGGAGTCCAGGAACATGAAGGTCGCGCGCTGCCGGTCGTGGAAGGGCTCGCGGTATTCCAAGAGGCGGTTGGGCGGCTCGTTGCCGGCGAAGACCATGGCGATGCGGGCCGTGTTGTAGCTGAGCGGCTGGCCCGGAGCGGATGTCCAGCCGCCGATGTTCGGGACCTGGGGCGCCACGATCTTGTCGCTCGTGAA
>JAICXR010000234.1 GCA_025980355.1 Chloroflexota bacterium
AGCTTTCGAAGACGCCTTCGAAGATGAAGCTGGCGAGATGGGCCTGGTAGAAAGACGGGCGCGCGAGGCGGGCCTGGATGTAGTAGGTGGGGTAGCCGGCCGCGGTCGGCGCCGGGTTGGTGGCCGCCCCCTCCGCGCCGAAGTGGAGGGCGATGGCGAGGCCGTGTCGGGCGCAGGCCTCGTGGATCGGCCGGTAGAAACGGTGACCATACGCCTTCGGCGCCCCGCAGGGCAACAGGATGGCGACGACCTCCTTATGATCGGCGAGGCGGTCGATCTCGCGCGCCGCCGCTTCGGGATCCTGGGCGTTGACGGCCATGGCGAAGCGGAAGCGCCGATCGGTCGGCAGCCAGTGCTCGATCGTGAAGTCGTTGAAGGCGCGGCAGAGGGCGTTGGCGTAGTCGAGGTCGGTGCCGGACGGGACGCCGTACATGGACCCGCCGGTGAGGAGCCCGAGGCCGATGCCGCAGCCGTCGAGCAGTTGCTGGCGAACCTGCTCAGGGTCGACGGCGTTGACGCCACCGCCGGGCGGCGCTTTGCCGTCCTCCAGGGCATCGGCGCGGAAGCCCTTCACCCCGCCGTTGTTGGCGTAGCTGATCCCGCCGCCGCCCATCCCGTAGTCGGCCAGCTTCTCCTGATAGATCTTCGGCAGGTAGGGGTTGAGGTCGGCCGTCTTCCGGTAGCTATGGTGGATGTCCGTGTCGAACACGGCAACGCCGGCGCCGTTCGTATCGCTCACTGCCCGCTATCCTTCTGCAACAGCGCGTTGACGACCGGCTCCGCTTTGGTGAGCGCCTCCTGGGGCGTGGCCGTCCCCTGCCACATCGGCGCGATGGCCTTTTCCAGGGCGCTGCTCACGTCGGAGTAGCCGGCGAAGTCCGGCGAGGGCCGCCCGGCCTGCGCCGGATAGTCGACGTACACGGTCTTGGAGTTCTTCGGCGGCCCCGCTTGTGTCAGGAAGGCCGGGGAGGAGGCGGCGGACTGGCGGGCCGGGCTCGACGTGCCGACCTTGGCCCAGGCGAGCGAGCTGTCCTTCCCCGTCAGGAACTGCACCAACGTCCAGGCGTCGGCGGGCTGCTTGGATTGGGTCGTGATCGGGTAGCCGCCGACGAAGAGCGGCGTCGTGTCACTGGCCGCCCCCTTCGGCAGCGGCGCGGCGTCCCAGGTGAGATTCTTCCCCTGATTGAAGATGTCGCGGTCCCAGGGGCCCACGATGTAGGAGGCGATCTTCTCGTTCACGAAGAGCTGGGCCATCGACTGCTTGGCGTCGGCCAGATCCTTCGGCGTCGGCGCAACGTGATACTTGTACAGCAGATCAGTGAGGAAGGTGTAGGCGCCGACCGTTGGCGCTGCGGTGAACGTCGCCTGGCTGAAGGTCTGATTGAAGAGGCCGCCGCCGTTTTGCCAGATGAAGGCGATGGAACGGAGGATCGAGCTCGTCTCGAAGGTCGTGCCCCACTGGTCGGTGCCCGACCCGCTCGTCTTCGTCAGGTGCTGGGACCACTGGAGGTAGTCGTTCCAGGTCCAGCCCGCCGCCGGAGCGGCCAGGCCCGCCTCCTGCACCAGGCGCGTGTTGTAGTTCATCACCAGGCACGACAACACCATGGGCATGGCGTACTGCTTGCCCTGCACCTTGAAGGCGGTCAGCGCCTGCGGGAAGAAGTCCGGCAGGTCGAGGGCGGCGCCGGCGGTGGCGACATAGGGATCGAGGGGGATGAAGAAATCCTTGCGGACCAGGTCGGTGAAGCCGTTGGACTCCAGGCGCACGATATCCGGTCCGGTGCCCGCCGCCATGAGCGCCGTCAGCTTCGGTTGCCAGCCCGCCGGGTCGTTCACGAAGTTGACTTTGACCGGACTGTTGGCCTTGTTGAAGGCGTCGGCCATGGCCTGCCAGATCGGAGCCTCCTGGGCGCTACGCCCCGCCAGCCAGGTGAGCGTCACCGGCTGCGCGCCGCTCGCCGCCTGGCTGGCGCTCGGTTGTGTGGCAGTGGCGCTGCTGCCGGTGGTTACAGCGGCGCTGGTGCTGGCGGCACCGGTCGCGCTCGCGCTCACACTGCTGCTCGTGCCGGCGCTGGGGCTGCTGGCGCTACTCGTCGCATTCGCCACGCTGGCGGAGGTGGTCGCTGACGCCGCGGCACTGGTCGTCACCGCGACGGCGGCGGAGCCGCCGCACGCCGTCAACGCGGCCGCGCCGGCAAGCCCGGCCAGGCCGCCCAGGATCGCTCTGCGGCTGAGAACATAAGTCAGCGGCGTTAGAAAACCTTGGCGCTGAAGGTTGCCATTGGGCCTGGTCAGTGGTTGCCTCGTCACAAGGGATATCCTTTCTACTCGCTTGCCATGCTGAGATTGATCGAGCCGCCTCGACCCAAACCGTCCTCACCGATCAGTCGCCGGCCATCGGCCTGCCACCGTTCACGGATGGTGAACTGGGCGACAGAAAGCCGAGCCGCTCGGAGAGCGCCAGCGCCGTCTCCCGCACCGCCTGGACGAGGCCCGGCTCAGCCTCCGGGTCGAGGCGAACCATGGGGATGGCGAGGCCGAGGCCCGCGAGGATCCGGCCGTCGGCGCCGCGCACCGGCGCCGCCACGCCCAGCAGCCCGACAAAGTGCTCCTGGCGAGCCACGGCGTAGCCGGTCGCATGCACCTCCTCAATGGCGACCCGGACCCGATCCGGGTCCGTGAGCGTGTACGGTGTGAAGGCGGTCAATCCTTGTCGCGCCAGGAGGGCGTCGCGCTCGGCCGGCGCCAGCCCACTGAGCAGCACCTTGCCCACGGACGTGCAATGCAACGCGCCGGCGTCATCGTGGCGATCGTTGATGACGAGCGGACGGGAGCTGCCCAACCGGACGAGCGTATGCTGGCGACCGCCCTGGAGGACGCCCAGGACGACCAGCTCGTCGAAGTGCTGGTGCAAGGTCCGGAGCAAGGGCAAGGCGAGCTGGGCAAGGTCACAGTGCTGCATGAACTGCTGGGCGAGGGTAAGGGAGGAGGCGCCGAGCCGGTAACGCCCGGTCTCCTGGTCCTGTTCGACGTAGCCCCGACTGAGGAGGGTGCCGAGCAGGCTATGGGCGGTACTCGGGTTGAGGGCGACGGCAGCACTGAGCGCCTTCAGCGCCAGGCCGGCGGTGCCATGCGGAGCGAGCGTCTCCAGCAGGTCCATCGCCCGGTCCAGCGATTGGATACGGCTGCTGGGCGTGCCGCGTCGACGCGGCGATCGCGCCGCCCCGTCGAGCATCGCCTGCATGTATATCGCCCTCACCAAGTGGTGCGATAATGTCAAATAGCATTCACCGTTATCGGATACGACGTGAGCGTACCGGATTGGCGCGATCCTGTCAACTGCGAGGCGCCGGGCCCTCTCTCCTGGCCTCTCCCCCACGCCTGGGGGAGAGCCAAGGTCAGGCGATTGGTAGTCCCTCCCGACCGTGGCAGCACGGAGATGGTCCAAGAAAGCCACGACGCAGGCGAGCGCGTTCCTCTCCCCAGGCTTGGGGGAGAGGCCAGGAGAGAGGGCCCGTCCGCCTACTTCGCCGTGCTCACGGTGGCCAGCAAGCCGTCGACCGCACCCCCCACCGACTGCAGCGCGGTCTTGGCATCCTGCTGCCCGTTCCAGACCGGCACGAGCGCCTTGGCGATCGCCGCCGTGATCTGGCTGTAGACCGGTGTGCCCGGTTCCGGGATCTGGGTGTCCTCCTCCAGCGCTTGCAGGAAGACCTGGCGGTTGACCTGCGGCGCCGGCGCGGGCGGGTTGAGGAACTGCGGGTCCTGCGCCGCCGCCTTGAGGGCCGGGATGATGATGCCGGCGCTCGCCAGGAAGAGCATCGACTCCTTGGTGACGAGGAATTTCAGCCATTCCCAGCCGGTGTCGGCGTGCTTGGCGCCGTTGATCAGGGTGTAGGTGCCGGCGACGTTGCGGTTGACGCGCCCGTTCGGCCCTTTCGGAAGGCGGGCGATGTCGAAGGCGAAAGCGCCCTTGGCCACGCTCTGGAGGGTGCCGATGTTCGGGTAGATCTGCAGTTCCAGGGCGGCCTTGCCCTGGTTGAAGAGCGTGGCGTCGCTGGGCGACTTGAGCGACGAAAAGGGCGGCGCCCCCAGCTGCTTCGTCGCCAAGTCGGCGATCCACTGGACGGTCTCCGGCCCCGGCGACTGGTCCAATGTGAACTTCGTCCAATCCGAATTGAGCACGTCGCCGCCGTAGGAGCGAACGACCGGGAACAGCGAATACGGGATGTCATAGGGGGCGAGGATGCCCCAGGTGCTCGGAGTGGTCAGCTTCTGCGCCTGTTGGCGCAGGGTATCCCAGGTCCAGGTGTCGTCCGGCGGCTGCGTCCCCTGCTTCTTAAGGAGGTCGCTGTTGTAGTACAGCGCCAGCGGCGAGGGGTGGCGCGGCAGGGCGAAGAGGTGGTCGGCCCCGTTCACTGTCCAATGGCAGAGCTTCACCGTCGCCGCGAAGAAGCTGTTCATATCCAGTTTGTCGCGCGCCACCAGGGAGTCCAGCGGCGTTAGCACGCCCTTGGTGGCGTAGTTCGGCATGTCCCAGTTGGCCAGGAAGGTCGACTCCGGCGGGTCTCCTCCCGCCACCATGGTCTCCAGTTTGGTCAGCGCCGTCCCGCTCGTGGCGAAGGCAATTTCCATTGGCTGCCCGGATTGCTGAGTGAAACGCTTGGCGAGCTCCCGATACTGGTCAAGCTCGGTGCCGGTGCTCACCTGGAGCAGATAGGTCGCCGTCCCCGCCGCGGCCGGACGGGCGCTGGCCGCACTGGCGGACGCCGCAACACCGGTCGCCGACGATTGCATAGTGTCGGTCACCGCGGTCGTGACCGACGCCGTCGTGGCGTTCGTTGCCGGACGGGCAGCGGTCGTGGACGCCGCCGCGCTCACCGATCCGGTGACCGCCGTCGCCCCGCCGCAGGCGGCGGTCAGGAGCACGCCGGTCCCGGTCGCCAGCGCGGTCAACACCCGTCGGCGCGGCAGCGCTCCCCATCCCCGCCGTCCCGCCTCCCGTGACACACCTTCATCACTGCGCATGTATTTGGTAGCGTTCCTTTCCCATATTCACTGGCACGGCCGTCAATCGCGCCGTGCGTTGCACGCCATATCTGGGGCGTTCATCAGTCCGACGTTGCAGCCATCGCCGCCGCCTGCCGCTCACGCGCCGACAGGCCATAGAGGGCGGCCGCGTTGCCGCCCAGAATCCGTAGACGCGCGTCCTGAGCAGCGCGGGTCAGGAACGCGCAGTCCGCCGGAGCCTCGCAATCCCATCGGGGATAGTTGCTCGCCCAGAGCAAGGTCTGCTCGCCGTCGATCTCGTCCAGGAGACGCCAGAGGAGTCCGTCATCATTGCCGCGTTCGATAGCGTGGGTGCCGAAGCGGCAGTGGCGGGGAATGGCGACACTCGGCAACTCCGTCAGCCACGGGCACTCCACGCGCAGTCCCTTGTAGTTCTTATCCAGGCGCCAGAGGAGCGGGGCAAGCCAGGTGGCCCCGCCGTCCAGGAAGATGAAGCGCAGACGGGGGAACGCCACGAAGACGCCCTCCGTGAGCAGGCTGGTGAGGTGGGCGGCGAGGTTGAAGGCTTGCGCCGCGTGCCACTCCATGTAGGTGGACGGCCAGCCCACGGCGGTGGGCGGATTGCTCGTCGCCGAGCCTTCCGTGCCGGTGTGGATGGCGATGTGGACGCCCCGCCGCTCCGCCGCCGCGTAGATCGGGTGGTAATACGGTGATCCGTAGGGGAGGCGCGTACCGCTCGGCAGCAGCACTTGCACCACCCGCTCATGTTCGCCCACGCGCTCGATCTCCCGGGCGGCCGCCACCGGATCCTGCGTCGCCACGAGCATGGAGCCGAGGAAGCGCGCATCACGCGCCAGCCAGTTGGCGACGAGCCAGTCGTTGTAGGC
>JAICXR010000372.1 GCA_025980355.1 Chloroflexota bacterium
CCCGCGCTCCCAGCAGCGGGGTTTTGTCTGCCTCGGCTCTGAGCAGCCCAGCCCCGAGCGCCGCCAGCGCGCAGCAGGCGAAGGCGGCGATGGCGGCGGCGCGTTCCTGGTCGCGGAAGGCGGCGAAGCCGGGGCCGGCGAGGTAGAGCAGGTGGAAGAGCGGCGTGTGCGCGCCCATCGCCACGACGGCGCCGACTAGGAACAGGCCGAGCCAGAAAAACCCGGCCCGCCGGGTGGCGGCCAGCGCCGCCAGCGCCAGCGGCAAGACGCCGATGTAGTAGGTGCGTTGGAAAAGACCGCCGGGGAAGACGAGCTCCAGGAAGTCGTGCCAGTCGTAGCCGCCGCCGGCTTCGGCAAAGCTGAGGTGGGCTCGGGTGCTCTCGCCGGCGAAGGCCAGCGTCGGCAATAGTTGGAGCGCGGCGATGCCCCCGGCGATTGCAGCGGCCAGGACGGCGCGCCCGAGCAATGCCTGCCAGGCGGGCCGCCAGACAAACGCGCGGTAGACGGCGAAGGCGGCGACGGTGTAGGCGGCCAGCATGGAGGTCTGGGCGTGACCCGCCAGCACCAACGCCCCACCGGCCAGGCCGGCGGCGGCGGCCCAGCTCGCACCGTGGTAGGGGGACGCCAGTGCGCGGTCGACGCAGTAGAGCAGGAACGGCAGCCAGAGCGCCGTCTCCAGCACCGGCAACTGGGGCAGGGGATAGGAGGAGAGGAAGCCGCCGAAGGTGAAGCAGAGCGCCCCGACTAAGCCGCCAACCGTTGAGCGGGACAGGCGCTGAAAGAAGAGGTAGGCAAAGAGCGCCGCCAGCATGTAGTCGAGGACAGCGCGCCATTCCAGCGCCAGGTAGGAGAGGCCGTACCGCCCGGCCGTGAGGTTGATCAGCAGTCCGAGCGGCGAGAACACCGCCGTTTGCGGGTCGGCCAGCTGCGGATGCCCGGCGTAGAGGTACGGGTTCCAGGTCGGCAACTGCCCGGCGGCCAGGCGCTGCGCTACGAAGCGCTGGAACGGGTAGAACTGGCGACTGAGGTCGCTGAGGGCGATGAACTGGCGGGGCCACGGACCCGGCAGGACCAGCCGGCCATAGTCGAGCAAGCAGAGCGCCCAGAGGAACAGCACGGGCACGGCCGCTCGGGCGGCCCGCGAGAGGCGACATGCGCCGGCGTCCCGGCCTTTTGCCAGCGGTGGGGACAGGCCGGCCGCCATCACCGCTCCGCGATGGCGGTATCCGCCGGCGCCTCCCAGACGGGATGGAAGAGCACCCATTGCCGCGGGTGCGCCCGCAGGCGGGGGAGCATCTGCTGGGCGAGCCTGGTGGAAATGCGGCGCACATCGGTGCGCAGGTTACCGCTGGAGCAGAGGTCGAGCTCCGGTCCGATGCAGGCGCGCGTCCGGCCGTCCGGCAGGCGATGCGGCCAGATCGGGATGATCGGCACTTTGCCGCGCAGGGCCAGTGTGGCAAGGCCGGCCGGGATGCGAATGGCCTGGCGGAATCCGGGCAGCACCACGGGCACGCCGTTACCCTGCATGTCCCAGTCGCAGGCGATGCCCACGGCGAGGCCGGAACGCAACGCGCGTTGCACTTGCGGCAGGACATTGGCGGTCAAAGGCATGACCTCGCCGCCGAAGTGACCGCGTTCTTCCACGAAAAAATCGAAAAGCCAGGCGGGTTCGACGCGCTCCGTGAGCGCCACGCACCGCGCGCCGCGCACCAGGATGGCGTGACCGGCGGCGTCGACATTGCCGATATGGGCGGTGGCGATGAGGACGCCGCGTCCCCGTGCCTGTGCCTCCAGGAGATGCTCCATGCCGACGGCCTCGGTGCGCTCCAGCATCTGGTCGGCCGTCAGCGTGGTGACGGTGAGCATGTCCACGTAGTTCCGCGCCAGCATGCAAACGGCGCCCATCGCCGCCCGTTTCACCTGGCGGTGGTCTTCCGGCAGGCCGAGCAGACCCGCCATGTTGTGGTGGGCCGCGGCGCGCAAGGTATGCGAAGAACGATAGACGAGACCGCCGGTCACGACGGCAAGCGCCAGGGCGATCTCCGACGGCATCCGCGGCACGGTCCGGCGCAACAGGTCGAACAGTTGCCGCTGCACGCCTTCCTCTTACTCCTTCGCTCGGATGCCGGCAAACACGCCCTGCCAATGCTACCAAATGCCGACCGCTTTTGCGCCCGAACGGCGACGTTTGGCGCATCGGGCGGGCGTGGTAGCATGCCTGCAGTCGGTGGCGCCGTCTGGTGGAGCGTGCTGTTGCGTCTGGTCTGTCTGCTTCTTCTAAGCCTCCTGATGGCGCCCCTGCTCGCCGCCTGCGGCGGCGGCGATCCACTCACCTCGTTCTCGCTCACGCCCGGCACGATTTCGCCGAACGAGAGGTCGACGAACCGGCTGGCCAATCTGGATTACGTCCTGTCCCGGCGCTCCGACGTTACCGTCTCCTTTGTCGGGCCGGACGGCGTGACGCGCACGCTGCGCGACCATCAGACGCGCACGCCCGGCAGCTACGACCTGCAGTTCGACGGCGCCTATGATGGCCACGTGCTGCCCGACGGCGTCTACCATTGGACCCTCGTGGTCAGCGATACGGCGACCCATCGAGTGCTGGACACTCGCACGAAGACCCTGACGATCACGGACGCCGATACGGACGGCCCCCAGATCACCCAGCCCAGCGTCTTCCCGAGCCCCTTCCATCCCAACGGCAACCTGAGCACGGACACGGCGACCTTCACCTACCTGCTCTCCAAACCCGCCCAGGTGACGATCTCAGCGGTCGGGCCGCAAGGCTCGGCGCAGACGCAGACCTACGACGTGCTCTATCAGACGGAGCAGCAGGCCGGCCCTAACCAGGCGGCCTGGACCGGCCAGATCAGCCCGGAGGAGTACATCCCGGACGGCACCTACGATTGGACCATCGAGGCCACCGATGCGGTGGGCAACGTCAGCAGCGCCAAGGGCACCGTCCAGGTCACCGAGAGCGGCGTGGCCGACGCCCGCATCACCAACGTGCGCGCGACGGAGATGGATCAGAATGGACAGCGCCTGATCCAGGTGCAGGTGGCCGTCTACAACAGCGGCAACGCCACGCTCGTCGGTGACCTGCAGCAGGGCGCGCCGCAGGACGGCTTCACCTACGGCTCGTTGGAAGCGACTTATCTCCAGCCACCGCCATACGGACCCGGGTGGGGCGAGCAGGCGATCGGCCGCGCCGGAACCTACTCCATCGGCGTCAGCTTCAGCGAACGGGACCCGGGTCTGACGCCGCCCTATCCCTTCCGCTGGAGCCTGGGGAAGCCGCTGGCGCCGCGAGATTCCCGCGTCGTCACCGGCTATATCCGGATCCCGGCCAACTACCACGGTCAGATATCCTTCGTCGCCGGCATCATCCACGAAGGCCAGGGCATCCTCAGCGGTCAGGACCAGATCCCGGCGCCGCGGACGCTGGTGCTGCCGTAGGGCCCTCTCTCCTGACCTCTCCCCCAAACCTGGGGGAGAGGAACGCACCTGCAATGGGCGGGGCCCACTTGGCACGTCGCTGGCCAGCAAGGTTGGGGATGGGCCACCAATCGCCTGATGTTGGCTCTCCCCCAGGCTTGGGGGAGCGATGGCGAAGCCAGAGAGAGGGCCAGCTCACCCCCGGTTACCTGCTCGGCACGGTGGCGCCGCCGCCGGATAACTGCACGTAGCGCAGCAGCATGTACAGGTTGCGACCGATGATGGAACCGGTGCCGATGAGGAGCAGCGCATCGCCGACCGGGACGGCCAGGCTGCCGACGAGGCCCCTGCTGGCGAGGTATTCAATGCCGAAGCGGAGCGCGAAGAGTGCCACCCAGATCAGC
>JAICXR010000007.1 GCA_025980355.1 Chloroflexota bacterium
GCCTCCAGCCGCAGCCGGACCTGCAGGCCCTCGGAGGACCAACCGACGGCGGCGCGTTGCTCCTTACTCAAAGTCACCCGTTCGGCATCAGGATAGGTCGTCCGGAAGGCGGCGACATACTCCTCGCGCAGTTCCTGCCGGCGTCGGTTCTCCCGATTCTGGGCGACGACGGCCGGGTCCTGATCCATCTCCCGATAGCGCACGAGCAGACTATCGCCGGAGAGAACGCGGCGCTCCGGCGGCGCCAGCCGCGCCGTCTTCCAGGCATTGATCGCCACATGCCGCTCGATGGTGACGAACTCGTCAAGGGCCTGGGCTAAGGTGTGCGCCTTCTGGCTGAAGGTCGCCAGGTCGGGCAGGTCGAAGGCGCGCTTCTCGGTCTGCCGGTTGCCGGCGAAGTCGTGGGTGATATGTTCCAGGGCTTCCAGGCGCCGGGCGTGAAAGCCCTGTAAGAGCGCGGTCGTGACCCGCCGATAGGGGGCGTCGTCGTCCTTCCCCTTCGTCGGGGCAGGGGCCAGCGCGCCCCAGGCGGCGTAGGCGTATTCCAGCGGAATCTGGCTGCCGAAACGGGCCCGGTTGGTGTACCAGGGCGAGTCGCCGGTCTCCAGCTTCCCCCAGAAATCGAACAGGCGCGTGCGGAAAATCTCTCGGTAAGGCTGGCCGGCGTTCCAATCGAAGCGCAGGTAGGCGGCCACGGCCTGCAACGATTGGCAGAGCATCGGGTAGTTCTTCAGCTCCCGAATCTCCTGGTCCAGGAAGGTGGCGACCGGCGAATCGAATGCGGCCAACTGGGTGACGAAGTCGTACAGCGGTGTCGCGCCCAGGATGGCGGCCATGTGGCGCGCCAGCCCCTGTAACAGCAGCCGTTGCTCGAAGCGGTCGAAGAAGATCAGGTGGATCGGGGCGCGCGGCTTCCCTTCGGCATCCGGCGCCGCCACCTCGGCGATCGCCCGCACCGTCTCGAAGATCCAGCGCAGCAGCAGATGGCGCTCCGCCTCCGGCGTCTCCGGCGGACCGGCAGCTAGGCGGACGACACTGCGCCGTCGCTCCGGCTGTTCTTCGCCGCCTTCGCAGCCCACGACCAGCGCACCGAGCATGTAGATGCGGTCGTGCAGGTAGTCGTGTTGGGCGTCGATATAGACGCGCACCAGGTTGGGGTTCTGCTGGGCATCGCAGTAGGGGAGCGACCCATAGCCCTTGCTGGGGATGTAGTTCAGGGCCTCGATCGGATCGCCCTTGAACTTCCGGTAGCGCCGGGCCCGCTCGATCAGTTCGTCCAGCCGCGGCCCGACCGGCCAGGTGGTGGCGAGGTCGTGGTGGGCGGGATGTGGGGATAGTGCCCCGTCTTTCTCCTCATCCCCTCGTAGCGTCGCCAGCTCCCGCGTCGTCCGTACCCCAGCGCGAAGCAAGGCGCCCTTCTCATTGGCGGTGAGGTGCGGCAGGAGGGAGAGGTCGTCGCGTTCGGCGGCCCATTTCAGACAGAACTCGTTGTACAGGCAGCCGTCGCACTTGGCGGTGAGGTGGAAGGGCAGCGTTCCGAAGGCAGCAGTCGCCACGCGGGCGGCGGCGGAGTTCGGACCCGTCACCAGGTCCTGGACGGCACTGCGATAGTTGTCGACCTCCGCCACTATCTCCAGATATCCCTCGCAGACACCGAACTGCTCCTCGGCGGCGGCACGCTGGGTATCCAGTTCCGCCTGCTCCTGAGCCGTCGCTCCGATAGCGCCCTCGGCCGGCCCCTGGTAGAGTATCGCCGTCGTTATGTCGATAATGGCGACGCCCTCGCGCTGGAAGAGGGCTGCCAGCATCTCCCGGTAGAAGGTCACCTGCAGTCGGTGTTCGACTTTGGCGCTGCGCGAGCTCTTGATGTCCGTAATCAGCGCCCGCAGTTGGCCATCGGCGGACCGTTCCAGGCGCAAGATGTCGACGTCGCCGCGCAACAGCCAGCCGGAGAGCGCCACCTGCAGCCGGGGCTGAAAGAGCACCAGCACCTCGCCGGCTGGCAGTTGCTGCGCCAGCGCCACCAGGCGGGCGTTGTCGTCGGCCCGTGCCGCGGCGTCCGCCGCCTCCGCCGCCAGGTTGACGCTCTTGACCATGGCGCTGATCGTCCGTTCGACCAGGGACTCAAACGCCGCGCCGGCCCGGGTCAACAGCGGCGGGATCGCCTGGGGCGCGACGCCGTAGTCGCGCAGGAACTGGCGATTCGCGGCGTGCTCGTGCAAGCGCAGGCGCAGGTAACGCTCGCATTGCTCCAGCCGGATGAACTGCGACACGTCGGTCGGCGCGATCTGCCGCACGCCCTGGGCGTTGGCGGGCACTGGATAGTCCGGAGACCCCATGCTATACCTTTCCGAGCTTCGTCGGTAATACTACCCCCGCTTGCCGAGAGCGAAGGCGATGGCTATGACTGGCTTGAACGTGGCGACCAGCGAGGACATTTCCGACCAGGCGAGCCGAGCGGCGCCGCCGGGACCGCGCCTGACGGAAGACGACCTTGCTCGCTTTCCGGAGGACGACATCCTGCGCGAACTGGTCGATGGGGAACTGAGGGAGTGGCTGGCGCCTGGACCGGAGCACGGGGCGATTGAGACCGACCTGGCAGCCGAACTGCGGCAGTTCGTCAAAGATCGCCGTCTCGGCCACGTGATGAGCGGCGAAGTGCATTTTCGCATTCGGGGGGACATCCACCACGTTCGACTGGCCGACGTGGCCTTTGTCGTCGCCGCCAAGTATCCCGATGGACGGCCGCCCCGCAAGCCCGATGGGACGCAACCGGACTTCGTTGCGGAGCTCATCTCACCGGATGACCCGGCGTGGATGGTGCAGGAGAAAGTGCGCGACTGGCTAAGCACCGGCTTGCGCCTGCTCTGGCTGATCTACCCGGAGTCGGAGCAGGTGGTGGTCTACCACGCCGATGGCAGCGCCCAGACGGTGGAGCACGACGGCGTGCTGGACGGCGGCGACGTGTTCCCCGGCTTGCAACTGGCGGTGCGCACCTTCCTGCCATAGGGACACCGGACCGTGAATCCCACGGCCTGCTTCCCGGTCCTGCGCCGCCCCATGGCATGCTGTGGAGGCACAGCGGGAGGCGCGGCTCACCGCCTGACCCAGAAGACTTGTGGGAGAACGATGGCACGCCTCCTATTTGATGGCGACAGCGGCCGGTATGTCGGCCCCCGCCTCATCGTCACAGGCAGCGCCGTGAGCCGGCGCATCCGCGAACGCACGGAGGCGCAGATTCAAGCAGGTGTCGATCCGGTCGACGCCGCCGAAGAAGCCTGGAACGCCGCCCTGGACGAAGCGAGTTGGCGCCCGGCTGAGGACGGCGTGACGGTCCGCCCGACGGAGCAAGCAACGCCCCGAGGGCGACAGGGGCGATGAGCGCCGCAGCGGCCACACGTCGCCGGGTCCCGACCGCCCGCTCTGTCGGAAAGCCGTCCGCCATTCCCGCTGCTGGCAGGCGGTCCCTGCTCTTCGACGGCGCCGCCGCCCTGATCTTGAGTGCGCTCACCTTCGCCGTGTACCGATGGACCGCCGGACCCGGGTTCGCCCACCAATCGGCGCAGCCGCACTTCGTGCTGCTGGCATCGGCCCTCCTGCACGGCCACCTCTGGGTTGATCCCCTGCGCGCTGCCCGCCTCGGCGACATTACCCCCTATGCCGGCCATTACTACGTATCCTTCCCGCCCATGCCGGCGTTCCTGCTCCTACCGTTCGTGGCCCGGTTCGGCCCCGGCTTTAATGACACGCTGTTCAGCATCGGCCTGGGCGCATTGGATGTCGGCCTCTGTTACCTGCTGATCCGCCGCCTCAGCGCGCCCGGCTTCGCCGGGCCGGGTCTGGCGCTCGGTCGGGGGACAGCGATCGTCGTCGCCCTCACGCTCGGCCTCGGCACGGTGCTGTTCTATTCCGCGGTGACCGCCACCGTCTGGTATCTGGCCCACGTCGTCGCCGTGACCTTCCTACTGCTCTACCTGCTGGAATGCGCCGGCCGGGGCAGGCCGCTGATAGCCGGTCTGGCGCTGGCGGCCGCCTTCCTGGCGCGGACGCCGGCGGTCTTTGGGCTGCTCTTCTGGTGCCTGCTGGCCCTGCGCGATGGCGCTGCGCGCGCCCGCCTGACCGCGGTCCTGTCCCGCTTCGCCGCCCCTCTGACCTTGGCCGTGGCCTTCCTCCTCTGGCAGAATCAGGTCCGCTTCGGCTCGCCGACCGACTTCGGCTACTACAAGATGCATATCGCGGCCCAACTGGCACCCCGACTGCAGGCCCACGGCCAGTTCAGCCGGGCCTTCCTGGCGGACAACCTGAAGGCGCTTTTCCTGGACCCGCCGCTCGTCAGCCGTATCAATCCGCCGGTCTGGCTCTCCCTGGTCGGCGGACCGGCCGGGCTGTTCCGCATGTTCACCTCGCGCGTCGGGTCCAGCCTGCCCTTCCCGATCGCGTTCGATCCCTGGGGGACGGGGCTCTGGGCGGTGTCGCCGGCGCTCCTCTTCGCCGTACGCCTGCCCCGCCGGCCGGATCTCCCGCTCTGGCTGGCCGCCTGGCTCAGCGCCATCGTCATCGCCATCCCCGACCTGCTGTACTACAACACCGGCTGGGGCCAGTACGGCTACCGCTTCCTGCTGGACTTCGCGCCCTTCCTCATGCTGCTCCTCGCCATGGGCCTGCGCCGCCCATTCGCCCCGCCGGCGCGCGCGCTGTTCGGCATTCTGTTCGCCATTTCAGTCATCAGCAACTATCTCGGCGCCCGCTGGTTCCTCCACCTGCCGCCGTATTGAGGCGATGCGGGTACGGTAGCCACTCGACTGCCGCGCCCGTCGCGCGGCATACTGAAGACGGGACGGCAACGATGAGAGGGACGAAGACGGATGGCCCAACAGAACGACTCGGCGGAACAGCCGACGGCGGAGCAGGCGACCGCGGAACGGGCGACGACGGACGATGACGCTGCGCCGAATGGCGCGGAAACGGCCGCGGCAGCGGAGACGAACGACGGCCAGGTGGAGGAATACCGTAGCCTGCTGCAGCGCGAACGCGCCGACTTCATCAACTACCGGCGCCGGGTCGAAGCGGAGCGCAGCGCACAGATTACGCAGGCGCGTGCCGACGCCCTGGTGCCGATCCTACCCCTCCTGGACGACCTGGAGCGGGCGGCCGGCGAAGTCCCGGCGGACCTCCGTGACCACCCGTGGGTAAAAGGGATGCTGCTCGCCACCGGGAAGCTGGACTCCGCCATGCGCGCCGCCGGCTTGGAACGGATCGACGCCCTCGGCCAGCCCTTCGACCCCTACCTGCACGAGGCCTTCATGCACCAGGCCCACCCGTCGATCCCGGCCGGACACGTCAGCATGGTGATGCGTCCGGGCTATCGCATCGGCGACCGCGTGGTGCGCGCCGCGCAAGTCGCGGTGTCGCTGGGAACGGCAGACGGGGAAGACGCCGGAGAGGATTCCTAAGTCTCATCCAGGCGCCCGGAAGCGGGCGGGCGTAGTCGCCCGCCCGCTTGGCAATTACTTGCCCTGGAGCAGGTTGGTGTTGATGAAGTCGGTCGCCGCCTTGCCGTAGTCGGCGGCGGACTGCTTGCCGGTGTCGAAGGCGGTGAAGTTCTTGCCGAGCCAGGTGTTCACCGTGGTCCAGCCCGGGTACTTCAGCATGCCCCAGTACGAGACGTGGGAATGCTGGGACATGAGGACGAAGGCCTTGGGGTCCACGCCGACTTTGTCCTGGTAGGCCTGCTGGGCCAGGGTGGAGGCGTTGTTCACCGGCGAGACCGCATAGTTGCCGGTCATCGGGAACTGGGCGGCGTTGGCGGGCTGCGTCAGCCACTTGAACAGGGTCCAGGTCTGATCGGAGAGCGGCGTCTTCACGCCCTGCAGGGCTTGGGCGTATTGGCGACCGGACATATTCTCACTGCCGGTATGGGGCAGCGCGACGAGGCCCCAGTTGAAGTTCTGCTTGAGGACGTAGCCGTAGATGACCTGCATGCCGATCTTGCCGCTGGTGAAGACGTCGCCCTTGGCGCCGATCGACTTCACCTGGTCGCTGGTCGGCTGCACCTTGTAGCGGTCGCGTAGGTCCTTGAAGAACTGCAAGCCCTGCTGCGCTCCCGGCTGATCCAGCTGCGCCTTCTGGGCCTTGTCGTCCCACGGCCCCTGATTGAAGTAGGTGCCGCGCGTGATGCCGCCGCCATCGGCCCCAGCGATCGTCCCGCCGAAGCCGAATTCCAGCTTGTCCGGATTGGTGAGCTTCTGGGCGTACTCCAGGAATTTGTCCATGGTCCAGCTCGCATCGGTCGGATCGAGCGGCGGGGCCGCCAAGCCGGCCGTGTCGAACAGGTCTTTGTTGTAGGCGAGTACGTCCTGCGAGACGCCGACGACGGGCACCGCCCAGATTTTCCCGGCGGCGTCCGTGAAGGTGTCGATGGCCGGCAGGGCGAAGATCTGGGTCGGCTCCAGTTTGTCGCGGGAAAAGAGGGTTGACAACTCCATCAAAGACGACTGCAAGTCCGCCCAGGAGCCCCAACCGTTCTGAAAAGTGTTGACGGGATCGCCGGCGGCGATGCCGGTGGCGAGCTTCGTCTCCAGGTCGGTCCAGCCCGTCGCGCCGGCGAACAGATCGACACTGATGTCCGGGTTCGCTTGGGTGAACTGCGCAAAGATCGCTTGCTCCAACTTGTGACGGGCGCCGCCCTGATCATCCGGCGACATGTACGTGAGATGGACGCCCTTCCCGGCAACGCTGCCGGTGGCGCTCGCCACGCTGGCGGCGCTGCTGGTCGCCGCCGCCGACGTACTGCTGGCGACCGTCGTGGTGGCGGCGCTGGCCGTGGTGGCGGCCGCGGTGGTTGCCGCGCTGGCCGTCGTGGCCGGCGCCGACGTGGTGGTCAATTGGGCGCTCGCGCTGACCGTCGCGGCCGTCGACGCCTGCGTGACGGCAGTAGCGGCGACGCCGCCGCAGGCCGCCAGTGCCCCAATGCCGGCCAGGCTGACGACACCGGCGGCAGCGCCGCGCAGCAGTGTCCGTCGAGAGAGGACAGTAGACACGACAACCTCCTTTGATTCCAAGCGGTACACAACGTCCTGGCGCCGGCACGAGCCGGGCCCGGGAACGGACTGCGGCCTGTTCGTGCTAGTGTAGAGCAACACCCACCGTTCTGCAAGCAGGCGTTGCGGTATGAGCGGGAGGACCCCTCCACGCGTTGCACCGAACGCTTGCAGGTTCTATAGTACGAGCGCGCGAACGAGATGGTGGCGGCATGGCATGGAGCAAGGGGGACAATTATGGCGGCGTCCAACCACGCAATGAGCACGAATTGCCTGCGACCGACGCGCCGCGCCCTGATCCTCGGCACTTTCGGGCTGAGCAGTCTGGCGCTCCTCAGCGCCTGTGGCGCGAGCGGCACCGCCTCCGCCACGAGCACCGCCACGAGCGCCGCCACGACGGCAACGGTGGCAGCGCCAACGGCCGCGACCGCCACGACCAGCAGTCCCACCACGACCGCGCCAGCCGCGACGAGCAGCGCGGCGGCAACGGCCGCGGCATCGACGGCGGCAAAGCCGGTGGCGAGTTCGGCAAGCGCGGCGAAGGGCGCGGGCGTGCCACTCACCTTCTGGGGGCTTGGCGGCACGCCGCCTCCTGGGCCCACGTCGCAGCAGATCGTCGACGAGTTCAACCAGGCCCACCCCGCCGTCAAGGTCGAACTGGACAACAAACCGCAGATCGGCACCAACACGGCGGACGCCCTGACGGCTGCCATCGCCGGCGGCGGCGAACCGGACGTCGTCTATCTGGGCATCGGGCTGGTCCAGCACTTCGCCGCGGTGGGGGCGTTGGCACCGCTCGACCAGTACACGAGCATGCCCGCGTTCAACCTCGACGACTTCTTCCCGCAGTTCCTCGACCCGCCGCGCTGGCAAGGCAAGCTCTACGGCACGCCGTATGTCCCCGACATGCGCGGCCTCTACTGGAATAAGGACCTCTTTCGCGCCGCCGGGCTGCCGCCGGACGAGCCGCCGAAGACCTGGGACGACTTGCAGCGGATGTCGGCCGCGCTCACCAAGAGCGGCTCCGGCGGTCCGGCGCAGCAGCTCGGCTACGCACCGGGCTGGGGCAATCCGCCCACGTACCTGCAATGGGGCGTAAACCTCTGGCAGTTGGGCGGCCAGCAACTGACGCCGGACCGGCAGAAGGTCGCCTACAACACGCCCCTGGGCGTCCAGGCCCTGCAGGTGATGGTCGACCAGACGAAAGTGGTCGGCGGCTACCAGGCGACGCAGGCGTTCAACGCGGCGAACAAGCCGCCCAGCGGCCTCGACCTCTTCAGCGCCGGCCACCTCGGCATGTTCTCCAACGGCGTCTGGGCGCTGAAGACCTATGACGCCGTCTCCAGCCTGAGCTACGGCGTCGGCCCGCTGCCGATGCCGCCGAACGGCGTGCATACGAACTTCAGCGGCTGCCCCTATCTCTGCATCACGCAGGCGTCGAAGCTCCACGATGAGGCCTGGCAGCTCATCGACTACCTGGAAAGCCCAGACCCGCTCCTGCGCTTCAACGTCGCCGACACGACGTTGCCGCCCCGGAAATCGGTGGCGACCAGCGCCGCCTTCATGGACACGAAGCCGCAAATGAAGTATTTCGTTGGGGAGCTGGCGACGACCCACCTGCAGTTGTACGTGCCGGGCTCCGAGGAGATCTTCAAGGTGCAGAGCCAGATGTACACCGACGTGCTCAGCGGCAAAGTCTCGGCGGCGGACGGCATCGCCAACAGCGTATCGCAAGTGCAGGCGATCCTGGACAAGAACGCGGCGAGTAGCTGAAGCGCCCGTGGCGATGTCGGAGGACGCGTCCTCGACGGGCCCCATGTGCCGCAATCGGCACACCGAGGATCAAAGGAGTGCCACGTTGGGCCGTCGTCACCAGGCCATGCTGGCGTAACGAAAGGGCAAAAATGGAAACGCTGCGGGTTGGCGTGATCGGCTTGCGCCGGGGCCTCGGATTCGTCCGCCTGCTCCAGGCGATGGAGGGAACCGACGTGGTCGGCGTCGCCGATCAGGACGAGGCGCGGCGGGAGCAGGTCTGCCGGGAGCACGGCGTTCCACTCGGTTGCGCCACGCTCGGCGAGCTGCTCCGGGCAGGGCTAGATTTCGTCGTCATCGCCACGCCGCTGCCGCTGCACGTGACGCACGCAATCGAGGCGCTGGAGGCCGGTGTCCACGTCCTGTCGGAGGTGCCGGCGGCGGGGACTGTCGAGGAGTGTGAGCGCCTGGTTGCCGCTGTCGAACGGAGCGGCCGTCACTATATGCTGGCCGAGAACTGCTGCTACTGGGCGATTGCGGACGCGGCACGGGCGATGTACGCGCGCGGCGACTTCGGCGAGCTGTTCTACCGCGAGGCGGAGTACATCCACCACATACCGGAGGCGCGCCGCGATGCGGCCGGACGACCTACCTGGCGGGCCAGCATGGAGCCGATCGTCTACTGCACGCACAGCCTGGGGCCGCTGCTATGGATCGGCGGCGGCTATCCGACGGCGGTTTCCTGCTACAGCACGGGCGCGCACTTCGACGCGACAGTCCCCGACTTGCAGGTCGCCATCTTTCAGATGGACGATGGCGGCGTCGTGCGGGTGACCTGCTCGTTCGCCAACGCCCACTGGCAGGGCCACCGCTTCGCCCTGTACGGGAGCCGCGCCTCGCTGGACACCGGGTGGATCGGACGGGAGGAGCCGCGCTACTGGTCCACGGCGATCCCGCACCTGCAACAGCCGGTGCGCCTGCCGATCGGCACGGATGTCCCCAACCTACCGGCCGCCGCCCGGCTCGGCGGCCACGGTACGGCGGAGTGGCAGATGGTCACGGCCTTCGTGCGGTCGTTGCGAGAGGGGACCCGGCCGCCGATTGACGTGTACGATGCGGTGATGTTCAGCTTACCGGGCCTGATTGGGCGCGATAGCGCCGCCGAGGGCCGTTCGCTGCCGATCCCCCAATATCAGCAACGCCGTCCGGCGTAGGTTGCTATCCTTCGTGCGGCGGATGATGCGCTGTAGACAAGAAAGAGAGAGCACTGGTGCGGAACGAGCCGGTTCGGATCGGGTTGTTGGGGGCGGGGTTCGCCGCCGCGGCGCACTGCCAGGCGTATGCAGACTGCATACGACCACCGGCGCGAGTGGTGGCGGTGGCCGCTCGGCGACGCAGCTCGGCCGAGGCGCTGGCGAGCCGCTTCGATATTCCGGCGGTGGTCGACGATGCCGAGGCGCTGCTGGCCCGCGACGACCTGGACGCCATCGACATCTGCACGCCGAACCGCAGCCACGCGCCGTTGGCGCTGGCGGCGCTGCAATCGGGACGACACGTCCTGGTCGAGAAGCCGCTCACCGGCTACTTCGGGCCGGTGGACGCGCCGCCGGAGGCACGGGCCGGCGACGCCCCGCGCGACGTGATGCTGGCGGAGGCGGTGCAGAGCGCCGCGGCCTTGCTGGCGGCGGCAGAGCGGGCGGGGGTGCAGCTTGCCTACGGCGAGAACCTCGTCTACAGCCCGGTGGTTCGCCGCGTCAAGGAGCTCCTGGCGCAGAGCGACGCCCGGCTGTTGGAGATCCGGGCCAGCGAGTGCCACAGCGGCTCGCACGCGGCCTACGCCAGGCGCTGGCGCGAGGCCGGCGGCGGGGCCTTGCTGCGGTTGGGCAGCCATCCGATAGGGCTGGCCCTGCACCTGAAGCGGGCGGAAGGTGAGCGGCTGGACGGCAAGCCGATCGAGGTGGCGGCGGTTTCGGCGGAGGCGGCAACGCTGGCCAATGACGGCAGCGGCGGCTACCTCGTCCACGGCTGGGAGGATGTCGAGAACTGGAGCGCGACGACGCTGACCTTCACCGACGGCAGCCACGCCGTCTGCCTGGCATCGGACCTAGCGCTCGGTGGCGTCGAGGACGGCCTGCAGTTGTTGACGGCGCGCGCGCGCTACAACGTGAATCTCAGCCATAGCTCCCTGTTCCAGGTCTACGCGCCGAGCGGCGACATTTTCGGCGGCGCGCCGCTGCAGGAGAAGTCGCACACCAACGCCGGCTGGAGCTTCCCGGAAGTTGACGCCGCCTGGCTGTATGGCTTCCGGGACGAGCTGCAGGACTTCGTGGCGGCGATCCGCGCCCGCCGGCCGCCGCTGGCCGACGGGAGGTTGGGCCACGCGGTCGTGGAGGCGATCTACGCCGCCTACCTCTCCGCCGCCGAAGGGCGACGCGTGACGCTGCGGGCCGTCGGCTGAGACCAGCCGGCCTCCCGTAGCGGCGTTAAGGGTCCGCACCCGGCGCTCGGGCTGCATGGCGCCGGGCGCCGAGGCGGGCCGACCGAACCGTCACACTGGATGGGGGAGGAGGCGTAACGGAGGGAATGCTGGACGCGCGGCGGGCACGATCGCGTCGATGGCCGGAGCGGGCGCTGCAGGCGGCTGGAGACGGGCAGTTGCCGGGCGGCGGCGGCGGGCGTAGGACGCGCGCAGCAACTCCCCCAGGTCGGCGTCGGTGAACTGGCGCGAGGCGAGGACCAGCGCATCGGGAACGCGAGACGGCCGGCCCTGGAGTAGGAGGCTCGTGTCCAGTTCGAACAGCCGCAGGTCATACCAGCGCGCCTGATCCGCCAGGTGGCCAACGGCGCGCAGCACGTCTTCGTAGTTGGTGCCGAGCCGTTGGGGCAGCGGCGCGCCGTGGCGGCGCAGACGCCCGAGCAACGTCACGGGGGGTGGGCCACCGGCGGCCCCCGGCACCGGTCCGCTGTCGCGCCAGCCCCGGCCACGGGTGCGTCGGCGCGCAAGCCCGCTGAAGAGGGCGGCAAGGTCGTCCTCTGCTAACCAACGCTCGACGCGGTCACCGTCGGACGGTGAGCGGCCTTGCAGGAAGACGCGGTCGGCGACCTCAAAAAGGCGCAACGTCCGCCACTCGCTCTCGTCGGCGTAGGCGCCCAGCGCGCGGAGCCGGTCTTCATATCGCACGGTGATCCCTCCGGCTTCTCGGTCCAGGACCAAGCATGCGTCGTGTCCGTTACGCCGACCCTGACGGCGGGGACGCCAAATCGGGCTAGCCTGATTGGATGCCCCGCGGTTACCTCGACGGTAAGGCGGCGGCCCTATCGTGGAGCGGTGACGACCAAAGCATGACGGTGGTGGGTGCGATGCCATATGAACAGCGGTTGCGGGCGATTGGACGGCTCATCGATGCTGCAGGGCTGCGCGATGTGGCCGTGACGGAGACGGCAGAAGGGGTGCTGGTGACCGGCGTGACCCCTCTCGATCGACGTGCCGGCATCCTGGGGGTGGGCGCGAAGAGTCTCCTGCTCTCCCAGGAGCAGATCGCCCGGGCCGACCGGGAGATCGCCGGCAAGCGGGGCTGGTTTCGGCACGGCTAGCCGGCGGTAGCCGCGCCGTGCCGTCCCGGAGATCCCCGTTCTCCCGGCGCGACGACGCAGCTAGCCCTTCCCCTCGCGGAGGCCCCGTCCCGGCTTACACTAACGGAGCCGGATGAGACGCATGGCCATCCGCAGCCACAGCGGGAGGGTACGTGAACCCGGCGGGGGGACCAGACGTCGCCGTCTTCCTGGGCTTGCTCATCGCCGTGGCGGTCGTCGCGGCGGTCGTGCGCTTCGTGCGCGTGCCCTACACGGTGGCGCTCGTCCTGGCCGGGCTGGGCCTGGCCATCACGCCCAACGTGCCGAGCATCGAGCTGACGCCGGGCATCATCCTGACGGTCTTCTTGCCGGTGCTGCTCTTCCACGGCGCCTACAACCTCGACGTTGGCGAGCTGCGGGCGAACCTCACCCCGGTCGCCCTGCTGGCGGTGCCGGGCGTGGTGGCGACGGCCGGCCTGGTGGGGGCCATGCTGCACCTTGCCGGCGGCCTCCCCTGGCCTGTCGCCGTGCTCTTCGGGACGATCGTCGCCGCCACCGACCCGGTGGCCGTGCTCGCCGTCTTCGGAGAACTGGGAGCGCCCCGCCGGCTGGGGACCATCGTCACCGCCGAGAGTCTGTTCAACGACGGGACGGCCCTCGTGTTCTTCGCCACGGCGCTCGGCATCGCCACGGCCCAGAACGTCGACGTCGCGGCGACCGCGGAACGGTTCGTCGTCGCCGTGGCCGGGGCGTTGGTGCTCGGCGCGGTCATCGCCATGGTCGGGGCGCGGGTGCTCCGGCGGATCGACGACGCGCTGCTGGAAACGACCGTGACGCTGATCCTGGCCTACGGCGGCTACCTCCTGGCCGAGCGTCTGGGCAGTTCCGGTCCGCTGGAGACGGTGGCGGCCGGGCTGTTCCTGGGGGCGCAGGGCGAACGCGTGATGTCGCCGACCACCCGGCTGCAGGCGCGCGCCACCTGGGATTTCCTCGACTTCCTGGCCAACTCCCTGCTGTTCCTCCTGGTCGGCCTCTCCCTGCGCTCGATCAGCGCGTTGCCGGTAACCCGCCAGGGGGTCACGCTCTGGTGGCTGCTGCTGGTGGCAATCGTCGCAGTGATTGTCGCCCGTCTCCTCGCGGTGGGGGCGGTGCAATTGCTGCTGACGGTGCGGCGCCGGCCGCTCCCGCGCGGCTGGCCGCTGGCGATGTCCTGGTCCGGGCTGCGCGGCGGCGTCTCCCTCGCGGCGGCGCTCAGCGTGCCGCTGGCCCTGCCGCAGCGGGATATCCTCCTCACCCTCACCTTTGGCGTGGTGCTCTTCACCCTCCTCGGCCAGGGGCTGACGGTCCGGCCGCTGCTGGACCGGCTGGGGATCGCGGGGGGGCCGGGCGGTGGGAGGGCCGTGGAGTTCGCCATCGGGCGGTTACGGCAGACCGAGGCGGCGATCGCGGAATTGGACGCGCTCCGGCGCGCCGGGGTGGTGGTGGGGGACCCGACCGACCGGCTGGCGGAGGCCTACGCGAAACAGCGGCGGGAGCTTCGGGCCGAGGTCGCCGCGCTGTACCGGGCGGACCCGGCACTCGCCCGCGCCCAGGGACGCCAGGCGCAGCGCCAGTTGCTCATCGTCCAGCGCGAGGCGGCGCACGCCGCCCATGCCGACGGCCAGGTCTCCGCCGGCACGTTGCGCGAGTTGGTGGCCGCAATCGACCGCGAGCTGGTGGACCTGGAGGCCGACGAGCCATAGGTTCCACCAGCCCCGTGACCCGGGCGGGGAGGCGTCCCGCCGCTACTTCGCCTTGGCGGCGCTGATCATCCCGTTGATTTCGTCCTGGAGCTGCTTCAGCGCGTCGGCCGGCGCCAGCGTGAACTGGTAGACCTTACCGACCCACTTGCTGGCGGCGTTGCTGATGTCGCCCCAGGCGACGAGGTCGCTGGCCGGCAAGGGGGTGGTGGCGTCGAGGTCGGGCCCGAGGGTCTTCCGGCCGGCCGGCGGCCCGCCCTTCGCCGGGTCGAAGTAGTAGGTCTTGGCGGAGTCGTTGTTCGCCGGCACCTCGCCCAGGAGCTGAGGAATCTGATTCTGCACGTCCGGCGTCATGAGGTAGGCCATCCAGGCCCAGGCCTGATCCTTCTGCTTCGCCGCCGGATTCATGACCAGGCCGCGCAGGTTGGAAGTGTTGGCCGTCTTGCCGTTGGGCGCGTAAGGGAAGATGGTGGAATCCCAGCTGAGGCTCTTCACCTTCTCGTAGGCGGTGAACATCCAGTCGCCGTCTAGCATCATCGACGTGGCGCCGTGGGTGAAGATCTCGCCGTTGTCGTCGCTGTTGTTGGCCTTGAGGGCGACATCCTGGTAGGACTGCGGCGCGGCGGTGCCGTCCTTCATCATACTGACCAAGAATTCCAGCCCGGCGGTCGCCTCCGGCGAGGAGATCGTGCATTGGTCCAGGTTGGCGTTGAAGAACTGGGCGCCGCTGGCGACGGCGAAGGTGTACCAGCCGTTCTCCAGGCCGTTATAGACCCAGATGCCGCTGCGCGTTTCGGTGTTGCCCTGCTTCTGCGTCAGCTTCGTCGCGTAGTCGCGCATGGTGTTCCAGGTCCATTGCTTGCCGAGGTCGGCCGGCAAGGTGAGACTGGCGGCCCGGAACTGGTCGAGGTTGTAGCTGACCACGCCGGTGCTGTAGTCCCACGGCACGCCCATCGCCTTGCCGTGGTACTGGTACCAGTCCTGGGCGGCCGCCAGCATCGGCTTGATATTCGCCGAGGCCGTCTTGTCGGCGTTGAGATAGGAGGAGAGGTCGGCGACGGAGCCGTTCTTGGCGTACTGCTTGAAGTTGACGTTGTTCATGAGGAAGACATCGGGGCCGGTGCCGCTGGCCAGGGTGGCCACGACCTTGTTCCAGTAGCTGCTGGGGTTGGACTGCACCACCTGCTTGCCGGGATTGGCGGCGGTGTAGGCCTTCACCAGCGTATCGAAGCCGGGGACGTAGCCGCTGCCCCACTGCCAGAAGTCGACGGCGCCGGCGTGGGCGACGGGTGCGGCGGCGCTCGAGGTCGTGGCCGCCGCGGCGGCCGGTGCTGGGGTCGCCGCGCTGCTGGTCGCCGCCGCCGTCGTGGCCGCGGTCGTCGCGGCGCTGGTAGCGGCGGTGGTCGCCGCGCTGGTGGCGGCGCTCGTTGAGGCGCTGGTTGGGGCAACGCTGGCACTCGTCGCGGCCACGCTGGCGCTGCTGGTCGGCGCCGCGGCCGAGGTGGTGACGCTCCCCGTGGCGCCGGCGCCACAGGCGGCGAGCAGGCCACCGGCGGCGAGGCCGAGCGCGGCGGCACCGGCAGCCCGGATGGCGCGGCGCCGGGACAGTGGGACGGTGGACATGGTTCGTTTACTCCTTAGTCGAAATCAACATCGCACAACTGCGAGAGCACCGCGCGAGCGACGGCCCGGCGGCGGCAGGAACGAAAAACTGTGCCGGCCCGGAGTATAGAGGCGGGGGTCGCCGCCGTCAAGGAAGCGAGCGAATCGGGCGCGCCGATGCGCGGTCAGACCTATCTCGGTCGGCCGGTGCTGCGACGCACGCAGGGCGTTTCAGCCTTTGGCCAGCACGCCCTCGGCCTGCGTCGCGGCGGCCTCGAAGGCGGTCTTGACGTCTTGCTGGTTCTTCATGATCGACTTCGTATAGGCATCGAAGAAGATGGTCCAGCACTGGTCGTCCTGCGCGAAGATGCCGCCGTTCGGATAGGCATATTTGTTGCGCACGATGTCCGCGAACGCCTCGAGGTTCTTGTCCGCCATCGCCGGGAAGGTCTTCTTCATCAGCGACACGTAGCGGTCTTGCATCGAGCTGCGGGGGTGCTGCATCGCGCCGAGCGTGCATTGCAGGTCCAAATAGTCGCTGCTCTGCAGGAACTTGTTGAACTCCCAGACCGCATCCGGGTTCCTCGTCTGAGACCAGAGGGCCCAGGCGTCGATGGAGCCGGAGGCGGCCCGTTTGGCCGGTCCCTTGGGGAGCACCGCCAGGTCCCAGTCCGTCACCTGCTGCGGGTAGGAGTCGGCGAGTTGCTTCGGGTTCGCCGATCCCTCTTCCATCATCGCCAGTTTGCCCGCGGTGAACCCTTGGGCGCGATCCTTCACGCCAAGGGCCTTCCAGGCATCGGTCCCTTCGATAACGACCGAGCCGTCCTTCCATACCCGATCGTAGATCCACTGGAAGGCGTCCAGTGACGGTTGGGCCGCCCAGCCGACCTTTGTCGGGTCCGCCGTGTCCTCCAGACTTCCGCCTGCGGCGTAGGCCTTGGCATAGCCGGGTCCCCAGTCCTGAAAGATCGGCGCGCCATAGGTGCCGGCCGCTTTGTCGGTAAATTTGAGCAGCATATCCTGATAGGTCTGCCAGGTCCATGTGCTGTCGGGGACCGCGATGCCTTTCTGCTGGAAGAGCTGCTTGTTGTAGTAGAGCGGGTAAACATTGATGTACATCGGCAGGGAGAACTGGTGGCCTTGCCATTGCATCGCCTTGAGTTGGTAGGAAATGTAATCGTCCACGGGGAACTTGTCCCGGGCGAGGTACGAGTCCTGGATCAGCAGTTGGCCCTTGCGCCCGGCGTTCACCAGGTTGGTGCCCCACATGGCCGCCACGTCCGGCCCGCTACCGCCGGCCCAGGCCACCAGGTAGGCGCTTAGGTCCGAGTCTTTGGGTCCCACCAACTGCACCGTCACGCCCGGTTGTTGCTGCTGGTAGAGCTTCACCGCCGCCGGCCAGATGTCCTTCCAGGCCTGCACGGTCCGCGTCGCCCATTGGATCGTCACCGCCCCCTTGGCGTTCGCCGGGGCGCTGGCCGCCGGGGATGCGGTTGCCGCGCTGCTCGTCGCCACATTGGTGCTCGCCACGCTGCTGGTCGCGCTCGTCGTCGCGGCGGAGGCCGCGCTGGTGCTGACGACCGGCGCGGATGTCGCCGAGGCGGCGGCGCTGGACGCCGTGGCCTGCGTCGAGGCGGATGTAGAGGCGGTGACCGACCCGCCGCAAGCGGCAAGGAGCCCGACGCTCACCACACTGCCAACGCCAGCGATGACGGAGCGGCGGCTGAAGCGTCTGCCCGTCGGAAACGATGACGACACCATGACCTTCTCCCTTCGTGCGCTGGTACGCGATGGGTTGCCCCAAGCAATAGGAGCTGTTTGATAGTTCCACCGCGACTGGACGGCCGAGCACGGCGACAGTATGGGAATCAGAGAGCAGGATGTCAAGGGAGTAGGCCAGGGCGGAGGTACCTGAACATCTTGACGGCATCCTTTCGTCAATATACGATTGCCAGGTTGAGTCCGCCGGTCTTGACGGAGAAATATGACACGCGCAATAGGAAGGAACCGCAGCGATGGGTGAAATTCTTACTCGGCGTGGGATCTTGCGAGCGACGGCTGGGGCAGCCGCCGGGCTGGCCAGCGCGGCCCTGCTCGCCGCTTGCGGCGGAGCGGCGGCGACACCATCGACATCGTCCGCTTCTTCGGCATCGCCAACCACGAGCGCCGTGCCGTCCAGCGCCGTAACGTCCAGCGCTACGCCATCCAGTGCCGTGGCGTCCGGCACCGTGACGTCTAGCGCCGTGACATCGAGCGCCGCGACTTCCAGTGCCCCGGCCACGAGCGCCTCGTCCTCGACCACAGCGGCGACGAGCGCCGCGGCCAGCACGCAGGCGGCGACGGCAACGAGCAGCAGCGCGCCAGTCGCCTCGGCCAGTCGCGCCGCCGCCGCACCGGGGGAGTTGCGCTACACGACCCAGAACACCAGCAAGCCGTTCTCCGACCTGGAGGGGAAGGTGGTGCAGGAGTTCCAGATGCAGAACCCAAATATCAAGGTGAGCTACGAGTTGTTCCCCAACGAGGACCTCCAGCAGAAGTTGACCGTACTGGCGGCCGCCGGAACCTCCTCCGATTGCGCGGATATCGAGACCAAGTGGATGCCGGGCTTCTACGCCAATGGGATGCTGCTCGACCTCACCTCCTATGCCGCCCGCGCCAAGATCACCGCCGACACCTACTTTCCCCAGGAGTGGAACAAGGCGCACATCGGCGGCAAGCTCCTCATCATGCCGCTCGATCTGCAGCCCATCGTCATCTTTTACAACAAGGACGTGTTCAACGCCCACGGTGTGCCGTTGCCGCCCGCCAAGTGGAATGACCCTTCGTGGACCTGGGACGAGCTGGTGCTCCGGGCTCAGAAGATGACGACCAGCAACGGCGCGGACAAGACCTTTGGCGTGAGCTGGCCACTCGACTGGCGGGACAGCCTCGAAACGATCTGGGGAAACGGCGGCACCGTGCTGAGCGCCGATCACACCAAATCCACCATTACCATGACGGAAACGACGGAGGGCTTCCAGTATCACGCCGACCTGATCAACAAATACCACGTCCATCCCAATGCCGATGAGGCGAAGGCGCTAGGTGATACGACGACCGCCTTCATCAATGGCAAGATCGGCATGTGGGCGAACAACGTCACCCAAGCCTTCTACATCGCTGCCAAGAAGCAAGACGTCAACTACGACTTTGCGCCGATGCCCAGCGGCAAGGCGGGTGCCTTCACGCGCAATCCGGCCGACTCGGTCATGGTAGCGGCCGGCACGAAGTCGCCCGACCAGGCCTTTGCCCTGGCGGCCTTCGTCACCGGCCCGACCGGCCAGAGCGAGCTAGTTGCCAAGGCGGGCCTGGGAGTGCCGCCGCTCCGCCAGGTAGCGGAGTCGAACGACTTCCTCAAGCCGCAGGTACCGGGTACGGAGGGCCGTAACTTCCAGATGGTGCTCGACATGCTGGAGAACAACCACTACAAATACACCCCGGTCACGACGATCTATCCCAAGATGGTCAGCCTGATCACGCCGGTGTACGCCCAGGTCTTGGAGGGCAAAATCAGCGCCGTCCAGTTTGCCCAGCAGGTCGACGGTCCGATTAATGACCTGCTGAAGCAGGTGCCGGACATCGCCCGGGGCTTCCTCGGCGACTGATCCCGGCCGGTGCCGTGCAGCCGCCTTCGGTCCTGCACGGCCCTCCCTGGCGACCGCGCGGGGATGGAGCTAGAGGCCGCGTTCCCCCCGCCAGCGCCTGATCCAGCCCGCGTGCGCTGCCGCATGCGTGGTGCGGAGCCCCGCCTCGCCGTAGAGAGACGCGTCCAGTCCGCGTGGGGTCGCCGACGCGATCGCGTCGAGCAGGCTCCGGTGCGAGGTCGTCAGCTCCCAGCGCACCTGAGCGGGCGACAGCTCACACCGCAAGGCGTGGCCCAACTCGTTGAAGGCGTCGGCCTGCTCATCGGTCATGCGCCAGGC
>JAICXR010000580.1 GCA_025980355.1 Chloroflexota bacterium
CAAGGTGCTGCCGAGCGGCGCCACCCACCCCGACGAGTCGTTCACGCTCATGCAGTTCCTCTCCGGCACCAACTACCAGTCGGCGGATATGCAAAGCTCCTTGGAACTGCCGACGTTCAAAGCGCTCGCACAGGACCCCTTCTGGAAGACGGTCGACCCGCGCTACACGACCTTCCTGAACGTCCTGCCCTACTCGCACAGCCGGCCGACGGTGCCGCAGATCGACGTGCTGACTAAGGGCCTCAACGATGCACGGACGGCGGTGGTGACGGGCAAGCAGACGGCCAAGGACGCTTTGCAGCAGCAGAACCAGGTGGTCAACGCCGCGATCCAGGCCAACCGGGTAGCCTTCGCCGCGCTCAACAACGACGACGACGTGATGATGAATTTCGACGACGTCTGGGCGTTCTAAGGTCACCACGCGCTCGGGAGACCAGTATGGGCCATACCTTGCCACGATACGGGGGATCTCCCGTAGTCATATCGATGGCAGGGCCCGGAGGGGTGGGCGCACGGTCCGGGAGGGGCGTTCGGGACATCCATTGGAATTTCGCGATGACCTCGATCGGGACGGCAATGGTGCGCCTGAATCCTGGTAGCTTCTCAGGGCTACCAGGAGGCTGAGAGCAATTGTCTTGGCGGTCAAGAGGCGGCCGGCGTTCCTGACGTGCGCCAGGGGGTTCCGGTCCGGACGATGGCATTGAGGATGAGGAGGAGCTTGTGCATGCAGGCGGTGAGGCGGGTGCCCGCTTGCGGGCGCTTCTTGGCCTTGCCGGCCTTGAGCAGGCGGGCGTAGAAGGTGCGGATGGCTGGATTGTGTCTGGTCGCCACGAGGGCGGCCATATAGAGCGCCGCCCGCACGCGGCCGCGGCCGCCCCAGACCAGGCGTTTGCCGCGCAGCGTCCCGCTGTCGCGCGCCAGGGGCGCCAGGCCGACCAGGGCGGCGAGGCGCTTACGGTCGAGCTGGCCCAGTTCCGGCAGCTCGGCTACGAGCGTGGTCGCGACCACCGGGCCGACGCCGGGGACGCTGCGCAGGAGGTCCTCGCGCTCGCGCCACAGCGGGCTCGCCCGCAGCCGGCGGCCCAGGTCGTCGTCGAGGTCCGCCAGCTCCCGCTCCAGCCAGGCCAGGTGCGACTCGATCCGCGGGCGCACCGCCGCCGGGGCGGTCCCCAGGCGCTGGCGCTCGGCGGTGCGCATCCCGACCACCTGCCGGCGGCGGGCCAGCAGCGCCGCGAGGGCCTGGGCGTCGGCGTCGGGCAAGGGCCGCGGCTCCGGCCGCACCGCCTCGCCGAAGCGGGCGAGCACCTTGGCGTCCAGTTGGTCGGTCTTGGCCAGTTGGCCGACCGCCTTGGCGAAGTCATGCACTTGGCGTGGGTTCACGACGGCGACCGGCAGCTCGGCGTCGGCCAGCGCCGCCACGACGGCCAGTTCCCAGCCCCCGCTCGCCTCCAGGACGATCAGGCTCGGGGCGAGCGGCTTGATCCTCGTGAGCAAGTCGGCGATCCCGGCTTCCATATTGGCCACCTGCCACTGGTCGCCGCTCGGGCGGACGGCCACGTCCAGGCGCGCTTTGGCCACATCGATGCCAATGGTGACGGGTGTCGATGCCACGGGTTCCTCCTTCCAACGGGCCCGGCCTTGTCTGATGCGGGCTTGGTAGCCCCGGCAACTGTTCGGGCTCAACGGAGAAGGGACGCGGCGACCAGCGCTCTCGCACGGCCTCGGCGTCGCCGGACCCGAGGAGGATCGGCCTGCCGCGCCCCGGCGACGACCTTTCGTCACCAGTAGTCAAGATACAAGGAG
>JAICXR010000371.1 GCA_025980355.1 Chloroflexota bacterium
CCTGCTCTGGTGGGCGCTGGCGCACCTTGACGTCAGCGTCACCCCCGGCTGGCTGCTGCTTCTGCTGCTCAATTTCTCGGCCTCCGCCACCATCGTGCTCTCCTTCTCCTTCCTGTACGGCAGCCTGGCCTTCTGGGCGCCGCGGGCGGCGGAGGAGGTGAGCAGCACCGCGCTCCGGGCGCTCGACCAGTTGAAATCGTTCCCGCTGGACAGCGCGGGAGCCGGCCTCGTCGGCGGGTTGCTGACCTTTCTGCCGGCCGGCTTCGTCGGCTGGTATCCTTGCCGGGCCCTCCTCGGCTTGGACAGCCGGCCGGCGGACGCCTTCGCCACACCGGCGGCCGCGCTGGTTTTCGCCGGGCTCGCTACCCTCGCCTTTCGGAAGGGATTACGCCACTATGGCCGCACCGGCTCCCAACGCTACCTCAGCTTCGGACACCGTCGTTGAGCTGACCGGCGTCTGGAAGCTCTACCGGCAGAAGCAGCGCTCCGAGCGCTGGCAAGACGTGTTCGGGCGCCTGTTTCATCCGAAGGTGAAGGTCGTGGAGGCCTTGCGCGGCATTGACCTGCGGATTACGCGCGGGGAAGTCGTCGCCTACGCCGGGCCGAACGGCGCCGGCAAGAGCACGACCATCAAGCTCCTCTCCAGCCTGCTGGCACCCGACCGGGGGACCGTGTGCGCGCTGGGCCTCAACCCGCTCGTCGATCGGGTCGCCTACGTCCGGCGTATCGGCGTGGTCTTCGGGCAGCGGACGGAGCTCTGGTGGGACCATCCGGTGGCGGCAAGCTACGAGTGGAAACGTGTGGTGTGGGACGTACCGTCGGAACGCTACGCGCGGATGCTGGCCCTGGTGAAGGAGTTGCTGGGCCTCGACGAGTTTTTCCACAGCCTGGTGCGCGAGCTGAGCCTGGGCCAGCGCATGCGGGCCGACCTCGGGATGGCGCTGCTGCACGAGCCGGAATTACTATTCCTGGACGAGCCGACGCTCGGCCTGGACGTGCTGGCCAAGCGCCAGATGTTGGCGTTCATCAAGGACCTGAATCGCCGGCAGCACGTCACGGTGCTGGTGACGAGCCACGACATGTCGGACCTGGAACAGCTTGCCGGGCGCATCGTGATGGTCCACCGGGGGAACATCGCCTACGACGGGGACTTCGACCGGCTCCGACGCACATTCGGCGATCGGCGCCGCCTCCTGATCGAAACCGACGCGACCGCCGCCCCGGCGTTGGCGGGGGCGCAATTGCTGGAGAGCGCGGGGACGCGCCACGAATACGTCTTCGACGCCGGTGACGTGCGCATCGCCTCGCTCCTGGAACAGGCGACGACGCAGACCGCCGTCCTTGACGTCGAGACGCATCGGGCACCGATCGACGACGTGATCGCCGACATCTACGCCGGCTGGCAAGGCGCGGGGCGGCGGTAGTCAGCGCACCGGGAACACCCGCAGCGCCGTGCCGCCAAAGACGGCATCGCAGGCCGGCGGACCCAGGTGGGCGAGCTGCTCGCGCGGCCAGCGCAGGGCATTCGCATAGCCCTCCCGCGCACTCACCGGCGGGTAGTCGCTACCCCACATGAGGCGTTCCGGGCCGAACGCTGCAATCGCCTGTTGGAGCAGGTCGGGTACCGGCTGTTCAAACGGCGACGGCTGTTGCACCGGCATTGCCCGCCGGGAGAACTCGCCGAGCCCAGTGATCTTCATCGTGACGTTGGCGAAGCGGGCGAGCGCCATGACCCGGGCGGCGGTCTCAGGGGCGGCAGGATTGCCGCGCGGTTGCCCCAGGGAGCCGAGGTGCTCGATGACGACGGCCAACTGCGGCAGCGCTTCCAGCAGCGCCGCGAAGCCTTCGGACGCGAAATCGGCGGCGGCGCCGGCACAACTGACCGGCAGCCGGAGCCGTTCGGCCGCGCGCCAGATGGCGAGGGGATCGGCTCCCGGCGACCGCGTGTTCGCGGTGAGGCGAACGCCGCTTGCCCCGTCGTCCGCGAGCCGGGAAAGCTCGTCCGCTGCCGCCGGCTGTTGCACATCGACCAGGACCACGGGCGCGAAGCGCCCGGGATAGCGCCGGACGCAGTCGACCTGATAGCGATTGTCGTACTGGCCCATCATTTGGATCAGCACCGCCTGATCGACGCCGTTACGGTCCATCTGGTGGAGCAAGATCTCCACCGGTTCGTACCAGACGGGTGAGACGTGACAATGGCTATCGACGACGGGCATACCGGCGGTTCTCCCCTCAAGGGACGGTTACGAAGCGGCTTCGACCGCCTTCCCGATGCGCATGATCTTGGTTCCGCAGACCGCGCATGTGCCCTGCGTGGCCGGCTTGCCGTTCTTCAGCGTCACCGCCTTGGGGTCCTTGATCTCGCGCTTCTCCCGACATTTAACACAGTACGCTTCCATTGGCTCGCTCCTCTCCCTGTCATAAACCGCCAAGACGGTCATGAGTATTCGTTACTTTGGGCACATTTACAAGCCCTCGGCCTCCGAACCGACGATCAGCATCCCGAGTGGGCGTTGTTCCCGCCGCCCCCTGCCCGGTGCCGCCCGGCTCCCCGCCCTTTCCGAGCGCTTCGGCCTCGGCCTGCAATTGGTCGACCATCTGGTCGATGATCGCGGTCGCCTGCTGCGACTCGGTGACGGCGATACCCGCGTAGGTGCGTCGACGTACCTCGTCCAACTGACCCGGGCGTTGCAGCAACTGCGCGAAGCCGGAAATTGCGGTCAGCGGGGTCCGCAACTCGTGGGCAAGCTTCGCCTGGACGCGGAGCACGCGTTGCCGCGACTCCTCTTCGCGCTGACGGACCTCGCCGTCGCGCAGAATCGGAAAGGCCAAGGCCAGGGCTTTCGAAAGCAATTTGGTGGTAGCGGAGGACACCGGATGCTTCGTGGTGAGGATCAGCGCCAGCGCCGGCCAACCCGCCACTCGGACGACAAGCCGGCCGCTCTGTGCCTCGACGCCGGGGCCGTTCGGCCGCCCCGTCGGCCGCGGCCCCGATTGCTCGATCGGTTGGTCGGACTGCACCAGCGTCATCCAGCGGCCGGCGAGCTGGCCGGCAATTTCTCCAGTGGATGCATCGGCGAGCGATCGGCAGAGGGTCAGGAGCGTCTGCAACTGCGTTGCCGTCTCCGATGGCAGTCCCACCGGGTTTCCCGGAACGCCGTCGCTCGTCTTCAGCGCGGAGGCGGTCGCTGGCGGCACCCGGGCCAGCAATTGGAAGGGCCGCTCAGGCGCTCCTCGGCCTCTATGTCCATTCACTGGCTGTCTCATTTCGTTCGGGATCACCCCGGCAGCCCAGATGACGCTCGCCGGCGAGCGCCGGGATCCGTCGGCGATGTCGTCCCTTTCATGTCCAGCCCGCTGACCGGGGGCCTGCCCGTCCTTCTCTTGTAGCAAGGCCCGTGCCGTCCGCCACACGATATGTCAACAAGACACGAGCCGGTCATCCCAATGTCAGCCCGGGATGAACGCCGTTCGGGTAGCCGCCGTCGGCTGGGCACCTCGCTGACGGCACAGGCTATGCGAGGAAGGCCTTGCTCCCGTTCGCGAGGAGAGGGTGGGCGGCCGACTGGAGAAGAAGGGAAGCTGTGAGGACTCCAAGCGGCCGCTCCCTATAGTTATACTACATGTCCGGCGGCGCGATGCCCCCCCCCGGGTATCCCGGAGCGTAGGACAGATGGCCTACTGTCTCCCCGTAAGCTTCCCCGTTAGCTTATGATGATGACCGACACTCCAGTCGAAACCACGGTCAGGCGTCTCGCTATCGCTGGGGGACACGTGCTAGCAACCAGGCCGGTGCTCGTCGTCGACGATGACGAAGGCATTCGCGAGTTCGTCAGCGTGGC
>JAICXR010000042.1 GCA_025980355.1 Chloroflexota bacterium
CTCGGCAAAGAGGTAGGCGTAGTCTTCGCCATAGACCTTGAAGGCGGGGGCGCAAAGCTCGACGACGGTGCCGGCCGGCAGCGAGAGCACGTGCTCGGCGATCTGCAAGGCTGTCCGGACGGGCACCTCGTTGCCGCAGTACGGGCAGTGCGGGATGCCGATGACGCAGTAGAGCGCCCGCAGGTAGTCGTAGATGTCGGTCATGGTGCCGACCGTGGAGCGCGGATTCTTGGAGATCGACTTCTGCTCGATGGAGATCACCGGCGAGAGGCCGTAGATGAAGTCGACGTCCGGCTTGCGCAGTTGCTCCACGAAGCGCTTGCTCCAGGCGGAGAGCGATTCCAGGAAGCGCCGTTGCGCCTCGGCGAAGATCGTGTCGAAGGCGAGCGACGACTTCCCCGACCCGCTCAACCCGGTGAACACCACCAGTTGGTCGCGCGGGATCTGCAGGTCGATGTTCTTCAGGTTATGCTCGCGCGCGCCCTTAACGGCGATCGTCTCCCTCACCGGGCCTCCCTTTCGTCATATTCGTAGGCGGCTTCGCTCACTTTGACCTTGCTCTTGACCGTCAGCCGCAGCGGCGACGGCGTCTTGCGCAGCACGCCTTTGTCGGCCAGCCACTCGTAGGCGAACGACAGGTTCTCCAACCGCGCTTGCTGGGCGAAATGCTCGTTCAGCTCGCTGGCCGTGCGCACGCCGCCGGCCTCCGTGAGGTGGTCCAGGATCCGGCGAAACAGCGTGTGCACATGCTGGTCAAGGTAGCCGTTGATCAGGCCCAGAACGGCCTGGACCCGCGCAGCATCCTTCGGCTGCTGGATAAAGTCGGTGTAGATCGCCCGGAAGAAGGCCGGGGCGTGGCGCAACGCCTGCGCCACCACCTCGCGGCCCGGCACTTCGTCGTGCAACAGCACCTCAATCGTGGCCAGGCCGTTGATGGTGTTCATAATCCAGAGGAAGCTGTACTCGACGTCGCCCTTGACGGCGAACCATTTCTCCGCCTTGGTCAGCGACGGCAGCACCCAGGTGGCGGCGCGCAGCAGTTGGAGGTCGCGGTCGCGGCGGCCAAGGTGCTGGACATTGTCGTAGTAGGCGCGAATGCTCTCGTCCCGCGAGAAGAGCAGCGTGCTGCGCATGAGGATCGACTGCATCCAGCCGCCGCCGAGGTCCCTCTCCACCGCCTTCTTAAACTCGCGGCGGCGCCGGACCTCGGCGTGGATGTTGACCTCGCCTTCCAGCAGGTTGTATCCCTTGCTGGCGGCGTTCTCCTCGTCGGTGACGACCAGTATGTCGATGTCCGACTTCTCCCAGACATCGTCGTAGGCGAGGCTGCCGAAGAGGATGACCGCGATGACGGTAGCGTCGCGCTCGGCCTTCTCGACGAATGCCTGCAGGGCCTCCTCATGCGCTTTGCTGCGTCGTGGTGCGGGCGGTGCGGCGACGGCGGGGGGCATGCCACTCCTCTCGGTTGGCGAGCGCAAGGGGCGCATTGTAGCATGTCAGGGGACCCAAGGGCGGGAGGAATCAACCCCGCGGCTGCGCCCCACATGCTCGCGTTCGCCCCCCGCCGCGGCGCCGCGCTCAGGGCTGCGTCCCCTGCCGCGCCAGCGCCTCCTCCGCTGCCGCCTGTTCCGCGGCGCGGCGGGAGTGGCCTCGACCGTGCCCGAGCACGCGGTCATCCACCAGCACCTCCACCTCGTAGGTACGCTCGTGCGCCGCGCCGCGCGCGGCCACGACGCGGTAGTGCGGCGTGCCGTGGCCGTCGCGCTGGGTGGACTCCTGCAGGCGGGTCTTGGGCGGCAGGTAACCGTGCGCGTTCAGGTCGGCGACCGTGTCGACCAGGTGTTGGCCGATCCAGTCGTTCGCCGCATCCAGTCCGCCGTCGCAATAGGCGGCGCCGACCAGCGCCTCCAGGGTCGCCGCCAGCAGGCGGGTGCGGCCGCGCTCGCTGCGTTGGGGCGGGAGCCGCAAGGCTTCCGGGACGCCGACGGCTTCCGCGATCGCGGCGAGGGAGGGCGCGGAGACGGCGGCGGCCCGCAGCGCGCTCAGCACGCCTTCCGGCGACGTGGGCAGCGTCCGAAACACGTGGTCGGTGACGAGAAAGGCGACGATGACGTCGCCCAGGTACTCCAGCCGCTCCTTGGCTTGCAGGAGGGGATCGGCACCGCCGCTGCGCGCCGCCGGTACCGCCAGCGCCTGGCGCAACAGTTCCGGGTCGCGCAAGCGGAGGCCCAGCAATGCCTCGGCCCGGCCGGGTCGGCCGTCACTCACCCGGCGTGAAGATAAGGCTGACATTGTGCCCGCCGAAGCCGAAGGAGTTGCTCATCGTCACGCTCACGGGCTGGCGGCGGGCGACGTTGGGAACGTAGTCCAGATCGCACTCCGGGTCGGGCTGCTGCTGGTTGATGGTGGGCGGCAAGATGCCGTCACGCATGGCCAGCAGACAGAAGGAGGCCTCCAAAGCCCCGGCCGCGCCGAGGGTGTGCCCGACCATCGACTTGGTGGAGCTGACGGCCAGGCGGTAGGCGTGCTGGCCGAAGACGTCCTTGATCGCTTCCGTCTCCGCCCGGTCGTTCTGCTCGGTGCCGGTGCCGTGGGCGTTGATGTATTGCACGTCGGTCGGCGTCAGGCCGGCCTGGCACAGGGCCTGGCGCATCGCCGCCGCCGCGCCGGCGCCGCGCGGGGCCGGCGCCGTGATGTGGTGGGCGTCGTCGGTCGAGCCGTAGCCGGCCAGCTTGCCGAGGATGCGCGCGCCCCGCGCCCGGGCGTGTTCGGCGTCTTCGAGGACGAGGATGGCGGCGCCCTCGCCGAGCACGAAGCCGTCGCGCGTGGCGTCGAAGGGCCGCGACGCCGTCTCCAGGTCATCGTTGCGCGTGGAGAGCGCGTGCATCGAGTTGAAGGCGGCGACGGCGACGGCGACCACGGGCGCCTCCGTGCCGCCGGAGATCATCACGTCCGCCTGCCCGCGCCGGATGATCTCCGCCGCCTCGCCGAGCGCGTGCGCGGAGGAGGAGCAGGCGGAGACGGTGGCGAAATTCGGGCCGGCGGTGCCGAGCAGGATGGCGATCTGCCCGGAGGCCATGTCGGGGATGAACATCGGCACGGCAAACGGCGAGACGCGCTGCGGGCCGCGGGCGTTGAGCGTGGTCACCGCCGCTTGCAGGGTCTCCAGCCCGCCGATGCCGGTGCCGATCAGCACGCCGACGCGCTCCCGATTGTGCTCGTCAATCGAGAGGCAGGCATCGTCGGCCGCCTGCTTGGCGGCGACTATGGCATATTGGGTGAACAAATCGCAACGGTGGGCCAGTTTCCGGTCCATTGCCACCAGGGGATCGAAGCGCTTCACCTCGGCGGCGAAACGCGTGTCGAATCCGGCCGGATCGAAGCGGGTAATGGGGGCAAGGCCCGACTTCCCCGCCAGGATGGCGCCCCACGTGTCGGAGACGTCCAACCCGACCGGCGAGACCATGCCCAGCCCCGTCACGACGACGTCACGCATCGGCGTTCCACCTCTTCCCTTCCCCGGCACCCGTGGCCGGTGTCGCGCATTGTACGAGACCGGGCGCGGCCTTCGATCGTCCGCGGCGCGGCCCGGAGGCGTGTTGGTCAGGCCGTCACCGTGATGCCCTGGCCGGCAAACACCTCACCGATCTCCCAGCACGGCTGCGGGGCCAGGGCGGATCGGAACGCCTCCACCCGGCCCGGGGTCAGCGCCAGCAACAGGCCCCCGGAGGTTTCTGGATCGTACACCAGGTCCAGCAATACCGGGTCCAGGTTGGGCGCGGCACTGACCTGCGGGCTGAAGTAGTCGCGATTGCGGGCAAGCCCTCCCGGCGTGTGGCCCGCCACCGCGTAGCGCCGCGCCCCCGGCAGCAACGGCAATGAATTGAGCGTGATGCGCAGCCCGACCGCCCCGGCCAGCGCCATCTCCTGGGCGTGCCCCACCAGCCCGAAGCCGGTGACGTCGGTGCAGGCGTGGGCGCCGGCAGCAAGCGCGGCGCGCGCCGCCGCCCGGTTCAGGCAGGTCATGGAGGCGACGGCGGCCGCCACGTCGGCGGCGTCGGCGGCCTCGCCGCGCAAGGCCGTCGTGACGACGCCGGTGCCGAGCCGCTTCGTCAGCAGCAGGCGATCGCCCGGCCGGGCGCCGCCCTTGCGCATGATCGCGTCCGGCCGGATCAGCCCCGTAACGCAGAGGCCGTACTTCGGCTCGCGGTCGCTCACCGTGTGCCCGCCGGCGATCACGCCGCCGGCCTGCGCCACCATCGCCGCGCCGCCTTCGAAGATGCGCGTCAGAATCTCCAGCGGGAGGTTGTCCGGGAAGGCGGCGACGTTGAGCGCGAGCAGCACATCGCCGCCCATGGCGAAGATGTCGCTCATGGCATTGGCCGCGGCGACGCGCCCGAAGTCGTAGGGATCGTCCACCACCGGCGGGAAGAAGTCCAGCGTCTGTACGAGCGCCCGCTCGCCATCGAGCCGGAACACGGCGGCGTCGTCGGCAGTATGCAGCCCGACGAGCAGATCGGGATGAACGTGGGGCGTCAAAGGGCGCAGCACCTGCGCCAGGGCCTCCGGGCCCAGTTTCGACGCTCAACCGGCGCAACTGGCCAGCGACGTCAGCCGCACCCGCGCACGAATATCCATACCCGGACTGTCGGACTCGGCAATGCCCACGATGTTCCAGAGACTATCCGTGTGGCTGAATCGCCCCGTGCCGGAAATGGGACTTTCTTCCGATTTGGTAGACCGTACGCTGGCGGGTTCCAACAGAAGTGCTACCGCCTCTCGCTGGATGCGCACTCCCCGACCGACCTTCACTGCAGCCAGCCGGCCATCGGCCACATAGCGCCGGACCGTCAGCGGTGAGACCCTCAGAATTTGCGCCGTCTCCTGGACGGTGAGCAGATCGATAACCATCACAACACCCCCACCTGGATCGCCCAGGACTATGTTCACAGTATATCATCACATATCGTGACGGTTGCCTGGTAACTGATGCGATCTTGCCACCGAGGCGGGTGGGGCTCCTGCGCTACACTCCACCCAGGCGGTGGCGCAGTGGGGCGTCGTCGTGAGCATTGGAGTCGAATGCGTGGCAACCCGTCCGAATATTCTGCTCATCACTTCCGACCAGCAACACTGGGATACCATCGGCGTGACCAACCCGCGCATCCAGACGCCGGCGCTGGACCGCCTGTGCCGGGAAGGGACGCGCTTCACGCGTGCCTACTGCCCCAACCCCGTCTGCTCGCCGACGCGGGCCAGCATCATCACCGGGCAGTACCCGTCGCTCCACGGGTGCTGGACGATCGGCGTCAAGCTGCCGGAGGACGTGCCGACGGTCGGCGAAGCCTTTTCCGCCAACGGCTACCACACCTCCTTGATCGGCAAGGCCCACTTCCAGCCGCTGGCGTCGCGGCCCGGCAGTGAGTCGCTGGAAGCCCAGCCGACGTTGCGTGACCTGGACTTCTGGCGCGGCTTCGACGGACCCTGGTACGGCTTCGACCATATCGAGGTCGCCCGGAATCACGCCGACGAGAGCCACGCCGGCCAGCACTACGCCATCTGGATGGAGGAGCACGGCCTGGGGAACTGGCGCGACTACTTCCAGCCGGTGAGCCCCGAGGGGAAGCGCCGGGCGGTCAAGCGGCAGCATCACTGGGACCTGCCCGCGCAGTTCCACTACTCGACCTGGACGGGCGAGCGGACCATCGCCCAGATCGAAGCGAGCGCCGCTACCGACACGCCCTTCTTCTGCTGGGCCAGCTTCCACGACCCGCACCCGCCGTACCTCGTCAGCGAACCCTGGGCCTCCATGTACCGGCCGGAGGACATGCGGCCGGGGGAACTGACGCCGGGCGAGCACGAGGCGAATCCGCCCACCTTTGGCCTCACCCAGCAGGAGCGGCCCGACTTCTCGCCCTGGAAGGAGGAGTTCGGGTCCCACGGCTTCCAGAGCCACCGCCATCAGCGGGAGAAGCTGCAGCAGGACATGGCCGTCTACTACGGCATGATCAGCTTCATCGACGATCAGGTCGGGCGCATCCTGAACCGGCTTGACGAACTGGGCCTGGCCGAGAACACGATCGTCGTCTACAGCACCGACCACGGCCACTTCCTCGGCCAGCACGGCCTGATCGCCAAGGGCGCCTTCCACTATGAAGACATGATCCGGCTCCCCTTCCTCGTGCGCTATCCCGGCGTCGTTCCCGCCGGTGCGGTGAGTGAGGCGCTGCAAAGCCTGGTCGACCTGGCGCCGACGTTCCTGCACTATGCCGGCATCCCGATCCCCGGCATGATGCAGGGCGTCGACCAGCACGCCGCCTGGGAAGGTGCGGCGGCGGGGACGAAGGTGCGTTCCTGGGCGATCGTCGAGAACCGCCACCAGCCGACGCGGTTGCACCTGCGGACCTATGTGGATCAGCGCTACAAGATCACCGTGTACCGCAATGCCGAGTACGGCGAGCTCTTCGACCTGCACGACGACCCCGGCGAGGTGCGCAATCGCTGGAACGACCCCGCCTACGCCGACCGGCAGCGGGAGCTCTTGCTGCGCTTCGTCCAGGCCGACCTCCAGCGCGAGCCGACGCGCATGCCGAGGATCGCCGGGGCATGACCCGGAAAGGGCATGGCGAGCACCGCCGACGTGTGGTATAGCTGTCCGGTGGCAATCGCATGCGGCGCCGACCATGGCGGCATGGCGGTCGTCGACGTAGCATCGAAGGCAGTACGGCGTGCGTTTGGCTCGAGCCTCGGCGACGCCGTATACCCGGCTCATGCGCCTTGGGGCGTTCGTTGCCCTGGTCCTGGTCACGATCGCCGCGTTGGTCGCCTACTTCACGACGACGGCCCTGGTAAATGATTTCGCCCAGGTCCGCCACTCCCGCGAGGTGACCACCGACCTCATCGACCTGCTATCGGTACTGAAAGATGCGGAGACCGGGCAGCGTGGCTATGTCATCACGGGCAAAACGGCCTATCTCGCCCCCTATACCACTGCGCGCGCCACTGTCGCCACGAAGCTGGACGCTCTGCGCGCGCTCACGGTCGACGACCCGGTGCAGCAACAACAGCTCCAGCGGCTGCGGCCGCTGATCGACGCCAAGATGGCGGAACTTGATCTTGCCGTGGCGCTGCGCCGCACGCAGGGCTTTGCCGCCGCGGCGGCCGAAGTGTCGACCGACCATGGCGAGACCCTGATGGATCAGATCCGGGCGATCGTCCTCACCATGCAGAACCGGGCAAGCGCCGAAGAGGCGGCGCAGACGGCGGACACGGAAGCGGTGGCCCGGCGGGCCGTCGTCATGCGGGCGGTCGGCGGCACCTTGACGGTCGGGCTGGCCATCCTTGCCTACGTTGCCATCGTGCGGCAGCTGCGCCGGCGTGCGCAGTCGGAGGCGGCGCTGCGCGACCAACATCGGCAAGCCGAAGAAGCGCGCCAGGAGACGGGCGCCATCCTCGACGCCACCCACGAAGCCATAATGCTGCTCAGTCCCGAGCGCCGGGTGCTCAGCGCGAATCCTCGCTTCAGCGAGCTCTTTGGCCTGGATGCCGGCGCGATCATCGGGCGCTGTTTCGATGAGGAAGGCGTCCGCCTGGAACAACTGTTCGCCGATCCCGCCGCCTTTCTCTCCCTCGTCGCCGGCGAGGGGATTCCCGGCGCCCCCCCATTCTCGGACACCATTCGCCAACGGCTCCCCGAGGAGCGAGAGCTCCACGTGTTCACCGCGCCCGTTTCCACCGCCGACGGCAACGCCTTGGGCCGCCTGTTCGTGTTTCGGGACGTGACGCAGGAACGGGCGGCGGACCGCCTGAAGACCGAGTTCGTGTCGCTCGTGTCCCACGAACTGCGAACCCCGCTGACCTCGATCAAGGGCTACGTCGACCTGCTGGCGACCGGCGAGGTGGGGCCCCTGAACGGTGACCAGCTGGAGTTCCTCGGCGTCGTCCAGCAGAACGCCGATCGGCTGGTGTCCTTGATCAACGATCTCCTGGACATTTCTCGCATCGAGGCCGGCAGGGTGATGCTGCATCCCCAACCGCTGTCGCTCGGCCCCTTGCTCCAGCCCATCGTCGCCTCGCTGCGCCCCCAAGCGGACGCCCGACGGCAGACGATGACGCTCCTGGTGCCGCCGGACTTGCCGGTTATCGCCGGCGATGCCGGCTGCTTGACGCAGGTCTTCACCAACCTGCTCTCCAACGCCATCAAGTACACGCCGCCCGGTGGGGACGTAAGGATCACGGCGGGGGCCGAACATGGCCTGGCCCACATTGATGTCACGGACACCGGCATCGGGATGACGCCCGACGAGCTCGACCAACTCTTCACGAAGTTCTTCCGTTCGACGAACCGGTTGGTGCGGGAGGTCGGCGGAACCGGCCTGGGTCTGGCCATCTGTCGTTCGCTCGTCGAGCTCCACGGCGGCCGGATTACCGTCCGCAGCCGCCCCGGCCACGGCTCGACGTTCTCCGTCTATCTGCCGCTCGACGGGCCGGGTCAGCCGTTCGTTGGGAGCGACCGGCGACCGGAGCCGGTCGTTGCTTCCGGCATGCTAGGCTAGCCGCCGCCGAGCGATAGCAGGGAAGGCGGGGGGATGAAGGCGGCGATTATCGGCTACGGGACGACGGCGAACAACCACGCGCGCACGCTGCGTCGGGACGGGGTGGAGCTGGAGAGCGTCGTGGGCCGGCTGGCGGAGCCGACGGCGGAGTTCGCCCGCCAACACGGCATCCCGCACGCGACGACCGACCTCGCGGAGGCGCTGGCCCGGCCCGGCCTGGACGTCGTGGTGATCTGCTCGCCGAGCGCCGTCCACGCCGAACAGACGGAGCAGGCGTTGCTGGCCGGCAAACACGTGCTGGTGGAGATTCCCCTGGCGATGAACTACCCCGCCGCCGAGCGCCTCACCCGGCTGGCCGAGGAGCGCGGCTTGACCTTGATGGTCGCCCACACCCACCGCTACGGTCCGGCCATTCGGGAAGTCAAACGCCGGATCGCGGAAGGCGAACTGACCGTCCGGAACATCATCGCGCGCTACGTGTTCTTACGCCGGGAGAACGTCGACTGGAGCGGCCGGCGCCGTTCCTGGACCGATAACCTGATCTGGCACCATGGCTGCCACGCCACCGATATGTGCCTCTGGCTGTTGGGCGAGACGATCCCCGGCAACGTCGCGGTGGCGGCCAATGTCGCGCCGCCGGACGCGCACATGGGTATCCCGATGGACCTCTCCATCCTGCTCCGGACGCCGGGCGGCGCCATCGCCTCGGTCAATATGTCCTACAACTCCCACCTCAGCCGCTACGACTACCTGGTCATCGGCGACGAGACCACGCTCCTGGTGAGCGAAGGGAAGCTGTTCGGCCCCGAGGGCGTGCTGCTCGATCCGGCCCAACTGCCGAAGGGCGAGAGCGCCCAGGAGTTACAAGACCGCGAGTTCCTCGCCGCCATTAGCGAGCGCCGGACGGCGGCGATCAGCGGCGCTGCCGTGTTGCCGGCGATGTGGGCGCTGGGGCAGGTGGATCCCGACTCCCGTGCCTAGCCCCGACCTCCGAATCCAGGAGGGAGACGCGATGATGGTCGACAGCGCCGCCGAGACGCCGGCCGCGGCGCACATCCTGGAAGTGCGCGACCTGGCGGTCGCCTACGGCCAGGTGCGGGCGGTGCGTGGCGTGAGCTTCCAGGTGCCGCGCGGCGCGATCGTCGCGTTGCTGGGCGCGAACGGTGCCGGCAAGTCCAGCACCCTCGCCGCGATTTCCGGACTGGTGCGACCGCAGTCCGGCGAGGTCCTGCTGGACGGCTTCGCCATCACGCGGGCGCCGGCGCACGTCATCGTCCGGCGGGGCGTGGTCCACGTGCCGGAGGGACGCGCCATCCTGGCGAGCATGAGCGTGGAAGAGAACTTGCGTCTGGGCGCCTACTGGCGCGGCAACGATCCGGCGATCCGGGCCGACCTGGAGAGCATGTGCCGACGCTTCCCGATCCTGGGTGAGCGGCGTCTGGCCGCCGCCGGGACGCTCTCCGGCGGCGAGCAGCAGATGCTCGGCATCGCCCGGGGACTGATGGCCCGGCCGCGCCTGCTGCTGCTGGACGAGCCCTCGCTCGGTCTCGCGCCGCTGCTGGTCCGCCAGATCTTCGCGCTGATCACTGAGCTGCGCCGGGGCGGCCTGTCCATCCTCCTGGTGGAGCAAAACGCTCGCCAGGCCCTCGCCATCGCGCAGTACGCCTACGTCATCGAGCGTGGCCGCGTCGTGCTGGCCGGGGAGGCCCGGGAGCTGGCGGCCGACCCGCGCGTGCAGGCGGCATACCTCGGCGGGCGGACGAACGCCGGGTAACCAGCCGGCCCTTGACGCCGGACCGGTCTGCAGTCTACCGTCTCGTCATCCACGGCGGTTGCTCCGTGGCGCTTCGGAAGAGGATGACCAGACCATATGACCACACCGATTCGACTCGCCCTGATCGGCTGCGGCGGCATCGCCACCAACAAGCACGTCACCGGGTACGGCCTGATCAAGGAACAGCAGCCCGATCTCTTCAACCTCGTCGCCGTGTGCGACGCCGCGACGGAGCGGGCGGAAGCCGTGGCCGACCGCGCCGTCGCCTGGGGCCAGGAACGGCCGCGCGTCTACGGCGACTTCGAACAGTTGCTGCGGGACGGCGGCGTGGACGCCGCCGACATCTGCCTGCCGCACTTCCTGCACCGTCCGGTCGGTATCGCCTGCCTGGAGGCCGGCGTCCACGTGCAGATCGAGAAGCCGGTGGGCGTGACGATCAAGGCGACCCGCCAACTGATCGAAGCCAGCAAGCGCAGCGGGGCGATCCTGGCGACGGCGGAGCAGATTCGGCGCATGCCGGGTCCGCGCACGGCGCACTGGGCGATCCACGAAAAGGGCATGCTCGGCACCCCGCAGGTCTTCTTCGTCCAGCGCGCCAACAACCGCAAAGTGGACCCAAACATGCCCTGGGCCTGGCGCTTCGACCGCTTCCTTTCCGGCGGGGGACCGGTGTTGGATAGCGGCGCCCATTTCTGCGACACCATGCGCTACCTGTGGGGCGATTGCGACAGCGTCTACGGCAGCGTGCGCCGGCTGTCGGAAGGAACCTTCGTCAAGGGCGACGAGCGCGTGCCGGACATGCGGGAGGACACCTTCACCGCCTTGTTGAACTTCAAGAGCGGCGTCACCGGCACTTGGACCGTCATCAACCGCCCCGTCGCCGACACCTTCAACACCGTGATGTATTACGGCAGCGAGGGCGCCCTGAATGACCCGGGTGATCCCTTCCACGGCCCCCGCCTCACGGCCACACTCAAGCGCCTGGACGGCAGCGAGCACAAGTTGGGCGACCTCTATCAGCAGTACCTGGCCGCGATGAGCACCGACGAGCGGGAACGCGTCTTCCCCTATGGCCTGACCGACGGCTTCGCCCTCGAGGTCTGCGACTTCCTGCACAGCATTCGCGACCGGCGCCCGCCGGAGATCGACGGCGAGCAGGGGCTGCAAGCCAAGGCCATCGCCTGCGCCATCTACGAAGCGGCGGCCGCCAACCAGGTCGTCCGCGTGCAGGACGTGATCGACGGCACCTACGACGCCTACCAGCGCCCGATCGACGAACGCTGGGGCACGAACTGATCGTCAACTGCCCTGCTGGCGGCATATCGCTCGGGCGCTGCGACTCAGCCGTCGCCGGTGTATGATCCCGTATCGGTGAAAAGCGTGAAGGAAGGACACGTCACCATGCGGCAATCGTTTACCCGTCGGGTCCTACTGCGTCGGAGCGCGTTGCTGGCAACGAGTGTGGCCGGTAGCGCCTTGCTCGCTGCGTGCGGTGGCGCCGCATCGGTGGCCGCCACGACCAGCGCCACGAGCGCCAGCGCGGCCACCACCGCAGCCGTCACCGCATCCTCGGCGGCGGCCGTGGCGAGCAGCACCACGTCGGCCGCCGCTCAGGGCAGCAGCGTCGCCACGTCAACCGCCGTCACCGCTACGTCATCCGCCGCCACGACCTCGACCACCAGCACGGTATCGGCGGTGGCGAGCGCCAGCCAGTCGCCGGCCGCGAGCGCCGCTAGCCTGCGCATCGGCTCCTGGCTGGTCCGGCCGACCAACAAGGCAGTGTACGACGATCAGCTGATCGGGCCCTACGAAAAGCTGCACCCGAACGTGAAGATCACCGTCGAATACACGTCCGGCACGGATACCCACATCACCAAGATGGTCGCCGAGACTGCCGCCGGTGATCCGCCGGATATCATCGAGGTGGATTTCGACGACAACCAGAGCTTCGCCGACAAGCACGTGCTCCTGGCGCTCGACCCGCTCATCGCACGGAGCAAGATCAAGCTCGACGACTACGTCAAGGAAGCGTTGGACCTCGGCCGCTATCCGCAGAGCGGCGGGAAGTATTGGGCCTGGCAGACGATGCTCGGTGTCGGCGTCCTCTTCTACAATAAGACCCTCTTCCAGAATGCCGGGGTGCCCTTCCCAACCGATAGCATGGACTACCAGACTACCTTTCTGGATGCGGCGCGGACGCTCACCAAGAAGGGGGCCGATGTTTCTAGCTCGTACTGGGGCTTCAACCTCGCTTACTACACGCGGAGCATGCTCTTCTCCTTCGGGTTCCAAGAGGTCTCCGATGATGGGAAGACTGCGCTGTTCGATTCGCCCCAGTCGATCGCCGCGCACCAGTTCTGGGTCGACCTCGTCAATAAATATCAGGTCAGCCTTCCCAGTGGGGACTATAAGGCATTTGGCAACCAGCCGGGTGCCCCGTTTTCGACCGGCCACCTCGCGATGGATATCGAAGGCTCGTACTCGGTGCAGACCTTTCAACAGTTGAAGTCGATGGACTGGGACGTGGCCGTGCCACCCAAAGGGCCGATGGGGCAGTACTCTGTGATCAAAGGCTCTCCCGCCCACGGGCTCTCGCCGCTGAGCAAGCATCAGGATGCCGCATGGGATTTCCTGAGCTGGTGGATTATCAATGAGACGCCGGATCAGGTCGTGAATCCGGGGAACCTGCCGTCCCGGCTGGTGGCGCTGCAAGCGTGGGCGGCGGCGCAGTTGAAGGCCAATCCGGTCCCTGCTAGCATCGGCAAGCTCGTCGATA
>JAICXR010000303.1 GCA_025980355.1 Chloroflexota bacterium
CCATCCGTCGCTCGTCGAGCTGCTGGCGCTGCCCCGGGCGGCCTCCTTCGAAGGTGACACCCAGGTGTCGGAGGAGGCGCTCACCGCCCGCGAGCGCGAGGTACTCCAGTTGCTTGCCCAGGGACTGGCGAACAAGCAGATCGCCCAGCGCCTGACGATTAGCGAGCACACCGTCAAGTTCCACGTCGGCGAGGTGATGGCCAAGCTCGGCGCTGCCAGCCGGACGGAGGCGGTCACCCGCGCCGCCCGGCGGGGACTGTTGGTGCTGTAAGGCGAACGGCGCATGGAGCCGGCCCGCAGTCGCGGCCCGGCCTCTTGGCCATCTTCATGCCGCCCCCTCCAGCAGGTCTTCCAGCGCCTTCCCGTCCGTCGCCGGTCCCACGACCGCCATGCGGATCAGCGTCGGGTCAAATACCGACTGCGAGACACGCTGGACGTCGTCCGCCGTCACCGCATCGACCCGGGCGATGATCTCCTCTACGGTCTGGATGCGATTCGTCAGCAATTCCTGGGAGCCGAGCCAGTGGGCGAGGCCGGAGTTGTCTTCCAGGCCCAGGAGCATCCGGCCCTTGAGGTATTCCTTCGCGCGCTTCAATTCGTCCGCCGGCGTCGGCTGGCAGCGCAACCGGCGCATCTCTTCCAGGATGGCGTCGAGACAGGCAGGAAGCTGCTCCGGATCGGTGCCGGCATAGATCACCGAGGCGCCCGTGTCTTCAAAATAGTCGAGATAGGCCTGGACGTCGTAGGCCAGCGCGCGCCGTTCCCGGATCTCCAAGAACAGGCGCGAGCTCATCCCGCCGCCCAGGATCAGGTTCTGGATGTCCAGGGCCCGGCGGTCCGGGTGCTGGCGGGGCAGGCCGCCGGCGCTGACGCAGAGGTGGGCCTGCTCAATGTCCTTCACCCTGACCGCCTGACGAACCTGCCCGGGGGCGCCCGGCGCCGCCAGGTACGGCCGTACCGGCCCTGGCCGCAAAGAACCGAGCAGGCGCTGGGCTTCCTCCACCACCTGTTCGTGGCGGACGTTGCCGGCGACACTGACGACCATGTTATTCGGCACATAGCGCTCGTGGACATAGGCCAGGAGCGCCGGACGGCGCATGCCCTTGATCGACGCTTCGGTCCCGGCGATTTCCCGGCCCAGCGGGTGGTCCGGCCAGATCAGCTCGTCGATCAGGGAGTTCACGAGCTCCTGCGGCATGTCCTCGGTCATATGGATCTCTTCGGTGATGACGTGCCGTTCCTTCTCCACCTCCGCGCTGAGAAAGCGGGAGTGGCGGAGCATATCGGTCAATAACTCCAGGGCCAGCGACCCGTGTTGGTGAGCGACCTTCACGTAATAGCTGGTGAGCTCCTTCTCCGTCCCCGCGTTCAGGACGCCACCGACCCCCTCAATCGTCTCGGCGATCGCCTTTGGCGTCGGACGCTGCCTGGTGCCCTTAAAGAGCATGTGCTCCAGAAAATGGGAGATGCCGGCCTGCTCCGCGCTCTCGTAGCGCGACCCGGCGCCCACCAGGATCACCGCCGAGACGGAGAAGCTGGCGGGCATGGCATGGGTGATGACGCGCAGCCCGTTGGAGAGGGTGGTTTTTTCATACATGGGCGTAGTATACGCAGCCCGCGCCGTTCCGTCAGCATTCCCGTCCCGGTCCGGCGCGCCAGGTCTGGCCAGCCCATCGCATCAGCGCACGGTGATCGTCTGTGGCAACACCAGGCTGCTTGCGCCGGATGGTGGGCCGGGGGTCAGGCGCTGGTTGGTGGCGGCGTCGTACCAGCCAATCTCGAGATGATACACGCCGGCCGGTACGCCGGCCGGCAGGTCGATGACGTGCTGGTCGGACACCACTTCTTGAGGTAGCCAGCCGAGCGTCGGCAAGGCGCCATGGCGCGGGGGGCTGTCGTCCTGGGCGGCGATCTGACCGCCGGCATTGAGGAGGTGGACGAATACCGTGTAGTTGCGGGCCGGCGTCTGGAGCGCCCGCCAGTTCAGCGTGATGGGAACTTGACCGCCGGCTTGCACGGCGGTGACCGGCAGGTCGTAGCCGAGGAGGGCGATCTGGCCGCCGAAGGTGGCGTCCGCCGGGAACTGGGAATGAGTCGGGGTGAAGTCGTGCTGGCGATCCTTGGCCTGGACGGCGCCGAGCGGGATCGGCGGCAGCGCCACACCCTGCCGCGTCACCAGCAGCTCCAGCCGCAAGGGGCCACTGGGGAGGAGCGCCGGCAGCCGCAGCATCCGGGGATCGGCGACCTCGCGCCCCGCCGGCAAGGCGGTGAGCGGCAACGCGCCATAGGCCGGATCGCCCGACGCGGTACTGATCGTCTTGCCATTGGCGTCGACCAGGGAAAGGGCGACGCTGAGCGGCGGGACCGCCGAGGTCCGCAGCCAGTGCAGCGTCGCGGTCAGCGTATCGCCCGGTTCCACGACCTGCTGGCTGTTCGCCACCGCCGTCACGAAGAGGCCGGGCACGACGGTGATGGCGTCTTTGCCCGGCGTCGCCGTCGACGCGGCGCCGGGCAGCACTTGCACGGTGGCCACGGTGACCGGCGCCCCGAGCGCCTGCAGCACCGCGGCGGGCTGGTGGATCGGGTCGAGGATCGAGGCGCTGACCTCGAGATGGAGCGCAATCGGCGGCGTCTCGGCGGGGATGACGATCTGATGACGCGACACAAACTCGTCACCGCTCTGCCAGCCGTTGCGCATCATGCCCTGGCGATCGGACTGGCTCCAGGTCACGCCGTGCTCGTCGGTGAGGTGGATGGAGAGGCCGAAGTTCACCGTGGCCGGTTGCAGGACGCGCCAGAGTAGCGACACCGTCACCGTCGCGCCCGGCTGCACCGTCGCCGGCGCTTCCAGTTGCGTGCCGACGAGCTCCAAACTATTACCGAAGCGCGTCGCCTTGGCCGGCGGCGTGAAGGCGGAGCGGTAGGCCGTCAGGCCCTCCGCCGGCATGCGATAGAGGAAGTAGCCGGGGTGACCGGGCCGCGCCGTGCCCTGGGCCACGAGCGTCGCCCGGGGCAGGTAGGCCGGGAGGGGAGGGACCTCCTGGAAGTGGGAGTAGACCCAGAGCGCCGGCTGACCGGCCGGCGGGAGGGGAATGACGGTGGAATATTCTCGCAACCAGCCGGCGCCACTCATCTCCGGCCGGAAGAAGGTGAACGGCGACGACGCGTCGAGTTGGATGAAGGTGTCCTTCGTCGGCACATCCCGTTGCTGGAGGGATGCCGTCGCGGCGTCGCGGATGTCGGTGTCGAAGGCGGTGTAGACGCCGCCCTGTCCGCCCCAATCTCGGAAGTACAGTGTGGCCGTCCGCACGCCTTCGCCGAGGATGAGCGCGGCCATCAGCAGCGCCGGCAAGACGAGCGGGACGTGTACGCCATGGCGCTTGAGCGCGCGAAGGATCAGGCAGGCGCCGGTTGAGACGCCGACCGCGCAGACGATGGCGACCGCCGGCATCAGCGCCGACAGCCGCAAATAGTTCGGACTCTCCTGCGTGACCGAGCTGCCGGCCAGCAGGACGCCCGACCAGACCAGCAGCCAGAAGGGCGGAAGGACGGCGACCGCCCCGCCGCGTGCGGCGGCCGGGACGCGGTCACTCGCCGCCGGCCGGCGCCAGGCGAGCCTCCCGTTGCGCCAGAGCGCCAGCAGGAGAGCGCCGACGCCGAGCAGGAAGACCAGCGTCAGCAACGGGTCGAGGACCGGCAGCCCGGCGATATTGTGCATCCAATTCGTGTCGCCGGCCACCCAGAACATGCCGAAGGTGCGCTCCAGGCTCTGCCGGAAGGTGATCGGCGTGCCGATAATCGCCGGGTGGCTACTGAAGACGAGCACCTGGTCCGTTCGCCCGATCAGTTGCTCGGGATGGCGGTAGAAATAGTAGGCCTCGGGGAGCACCGTGATGACGGCGGCGACCGCGGCGAGGCAGAGCGACCAGAAGGTCGGCAATACCGGCCGGCGCTGCCGTCCCTCCCGGCCCAGGAACGCCAGGCAGACGACCAGCACGATCGCCGGCAGCAGCCGTGCCGAGATATAGGTGTATTCGGAGATGCCCAGCAGCACGCCCCCCAGCAGGAAGAGCCGACGTCGCCGTCGCCGGAATGCTTCGCTGAACGCCCACATGGCGCCGACGAAGAAGGCCGGGACGCTGATCGCGCGGAGGCCGACGCGGCTCAGGACGACGTGCCAGAACGCCACCGCCAGGAGACCGGTGGCGAGCAGGCCAACACGGTCGCCGTACCAGCGGCGCGCGAGGCCGAAGGTCAGGCCGACCGTGAGGATGCCCCAGAGCGCCGCGGTGAGGCGGAGCGTCGTCGGCGTGACGCCCACCACCGCGCCGACGAGCGCCTGCGTGTACATGAAGAGGGCTTCGCGGCCGTTGTTGGCGGGCAAAAAAACCGGCCGCCAGCCGCCGATGATCCGTTCGACGTCGAGGGCGTTGACGCCCTCGTCGTTGTTCAACCCGGGGGGATAGACATTCAGCAGCCAGAGTCGCAGGGCTGCCGCCAGCACCAGGATGGCCACCAGGGCGGCACCGGTCCGGAGGGCGGCGGCGTGCCGAGCAGTGTCCGCCGCCGGGACCGCGCTCACCGATGGCGCCGCGGGGGAGACGGTCCTGGCGATCTCCGGGTTTCCTTGCTGGCAACGCGAACAGCGACACACCGAGCGATCCCGCCTGCCGGCGCGAACGCGGTGGGAATTGTAGCACGCCCGGTTCGGGCGCCGACGGCATGACGCCACGATTCGGCAATTCCTGCGCTACCATGGAGGGAGCGCGCCGACCGACAGTCCGGGCGGAAGGAGGCCAGTCCGATGCAGATCACCCTTGCCTATGGCGAGA
>JAICXR010000215.1 GCA_025980355.1 Chloroflexota bacterium
CGTCCCGGCGTTGAGCCGCAGGAGGTCGAACGCATCCTGTTCGCCGAGCTGCAGCGCCTCGGCACGGAATTCGTCGGTGAGGAGGAATTGCTCAGCGCGCGCGAGCAGTCGGCGGCCCAGTTCCTCTACGCCGCGGAAGGCGTGAGCCGCCAGGCGTCGGCCCTGGGGCAGAGCGCGCTCACCGGCCTGTCCACCGACGACCGCGAGCTGTTGCAGCGCCTGCGCTCCGTGACGCCCGAAGACATCCGGCGAGTCGCCGCGCAGTATTTCCGGCCGGAGAACCGCACCGTCGGCTGGTTCCGTCCGACCGAGGTCACGCCGGTCGCCGTGCCGGCGCCGGCCGTGGAAGCGCTGGCCGCGGCGTCGCCGGCCGCCTCGCCACCGGCCCCCGCGCTGCCCCGCCAGCCATCGCCGCGATTTACGATCCGCCGCCAGGTCCTGTCGAACGGCATTGTCGTCCTCGTCCACGAAGCGCCGGGGACGCCCTGGGAGCTGGTCCACGTCTCCGTTCCCGGGGGGTCCGCCTACGACGCCAACGATCGGCGCGGTGTGGCCGCGGCGCAAGGGTCGCTGCGCCTGCGCGGCACCGAGCGGCGCACCTACGACCAGCTCTCCGAGGAGAGTGACCGCCTGGGCATCCAACTGCACGGGGGTGCAGGAGACTACTACGGCACCTATTCGGTCAAGAGCCTGCTCGATCACCTGGACGTGGCGCTGGATTTGCTGACCGATGTCCTACTCCGGCCGATCTATCCCGAGGCGCACCTGGATGTTGTGCGCGGTCCAATGCTGGCGGGCGCCCGCGAGGAGGCGACCAACACGCGCGCCGTCGCCGAACGCCGCTTCCGCGAACTGGCCTACCCGGCGGGCCATCCCTACCAGCGCTGGCCGACCGGGACGGTGGACATGATCGAGGCGATCACCAGGGAGGACGTGACGCGCTTCGCCGACCGCTTTGCCGGGTCGGCCGGCGTGGTGATCGCCCTGGCCGGCGGGCTGGACGCCGATCGGGCGATCGACGCTATGGAGCGCTTTTTCGGCCCCTGGCAGGCCGTCCAGGCCGCGCCGGAGATCGCGATCCCTCCGGCCGATGGCCTCCCCGCCGTGCGGCGCGGCTTTCAGGCCGTCCCCGGCAAGACCCAGACCGACCTGGTCATCGGGCTGCCGGGCATCGCGCGCCAGGACCCCGACTATTTCCGCCTCCTGGTCGCCGATACGATTCTCGGCCGGCTCGGCATGGGCGGACGGGTCGGCGAAGAGGTCCGGGAGCGCCGCGGCCTCGCCTATTACGCCTCGACCGGCTTCGACGCCGGCTACGGTCCCGGCCCCTGGGCCGCCCGCATCGGCGTCGCGCCGAAGGACGTCGAGGCGGCGGTAGAAGCGACGCTCACCGAGTTCCGCCGCTATCGGGAGGGCGGCCCCACGGAGACGGAGCTGACGGAAGCCAGGCAACTGCTGACCGGCAGCATGCCCCTTCGCCTGGAGACGACCGAGGGCGTGGCATCCCTCATGCTCTCCATCCAGCGCTTCGGGTTGCCGCTGAATGAAGTCGAGTACTTCCTCACCAACGTCAATGCGGTGACCGCGACGGACGCGCTGGAGACCGTGCGCCGCCACCTTGACCTCGACCGGATTGTTGTTTCGAGCGCGGGCCCGGAGGCATAAAGCAATGCTTCCGGCAAGGCCGGTGCTGGGACCGGGCCGCCGATCTCCATCGGGGCCCGTTGATTGCCCGCAGTCGCCGCCGACGATGATAGGAGGTTTCCATGCCCGACCAACGCTACGCCGTCACCGCCGGTGAGCCGCCGCTGGGGGGCTACATCTTGCAGGACCGGGAGGCAGGTTCGCTGGCCCGCGTCCTCCCGGACGTGGGCGCGAACTGCGTCCAGATCAGCGTGGCCGGCCCGGGAGGACACGCCGTCGATCTTATGCGGGCGCCGGAGTCGGCCGAACAAATGCGTGCCGCGCCGTCGCGCTATGGCCTGCCGCTGCTCTTCCCGTTCCCGAACCGGATCGCCAACGGCCACTACCGGTTCCAGGGCACGTCCTATCAGTTGCCGCTCAACAGCCGCGGCCAGGCCATCCATGGCCTGGTGCTGGCGGCGCGATTCCGGGTGGAGGCGGCGGAAGCGACGGCCCAGGGGGCGCACCTGCGCTGTGTCGTCGCCCACGCGGACCTGACGAATACCGAAGGGTACCCATTCCCGTTCCGATTCGTGGCCGACTACTACCTGCAGGGGAGCGTGCTCACCCTCTCCGTGAGCGCCTTGAACGAGGGCGATCAGGCGATGCCGTTCGGGTTCGGTATCCATCCCTACTTTCGCGCGCCGCTGAGCAGCCGCGGCTCGCGCGACCGGTGTCGCGTCGCCGTGCCCGTGGCCGATCGTTGGGAACTGGACGCCAGCCTGATTCCCACCGGGAAGCGCGTGCCCCTGACGTTCAGGGACCCCGGACAGACGCTGGCGGCCATCGGCGATCGCACCTTCGATGACGTCTACAGCGCCGTGACGCTCGTCGGCGGCGTCTCGACCTGTCGGTTGGTTGACCCCGGCGTGCCGATGGAAGTCGACCTGGAGGCGGACGCCGGCTTCCGGGAGATCGTGGTCTATGCGCCGCCGGGGCAGGACGTCATCTGCTTCGAGCCATATACCTGCGCGACCGACGCCTTCAACCTCGACGAACGCGGTATCGACGCCGGTAGGCAGATCCTGGAACCGGGGCAGACCTGGACCGCCATACTCCGGGTCGTCGCACGCCCGGCTTAACAACAACGAATCCCGGAGGTTGCCCTCCGGGACTACGCCGGAACCGACGACCGCGACTGCCTCGCAACAGCCGCCTTGTCCGCCTCACCGTCCGCGCAAGACGGGGACGGGCGTCATCCTCCGCATGAGCCGCAACGCTGTCGCGTTGCGCCGTTGCCACCGGACTCCGTTGCCGGAACCCGCACCGGTGGCCGCGTGCCGGGCCTTACCCCGACGCCCACCGCCTTCCCAGCGTCCTCCCGCCACGGGGCGGAGGCCCGGGTGCTGCTATGCTCACCGGGGAGCCGGGACTCCCGAAGGAGGCACCGACGCGAACCGTGAACACGCCTTGCGGCTCGGATGCTGGACGGAACCTTGCCGACTCTTCCCATCCAGCGTCGCCGTATTCTCGAAGCGGGGCGATCCCTCCGGCTCTGCAGTTCCGGGAGGCGTTTGCGGAACCCCGTTCCGTGATGTGAGCACTTTAAGGCACGTCCCGCGCCCTGTCAATAGCAATTCGCCCATCTTGTGCCGAAAACCCCAAGGGTACTATCTAAATTGACGGGCTAAACGTCTGATGTTCGTCGTGCTCCATGGCGCTATTCGCCCTTTGCCATGTGTAACAGCAGGCGTGCGACGTCCTCGGCGGCGTGCGGGCGCCCCAGGGCGGCCGCGCCGCGGCTGAGCGCGCGCCGCCGCTCGGGGTTGTCCAGTAGCGCCCGCGTCCGTTCCCAGAGGATGCCGGCCGTGGCGTTCGCCTCCCGCAGGACCTCGGCGGCGCCGGCGCGACGAAAGGCCTCCGCGTTGATCTCTTGCGGCGAGCGTCCCCAGGCCGGCGGGAGCGGGACCAGCAACGCCGCCTTGCCGAGCGCCGCCAGTTCGCAGAGCGTGGCGGCCCCGGCCCGGCTCACCACCAGGTCGGCCGTGGCCAGCAGCTGGGGCATATCTTTGTCGACGAAGGCCCGCCAGACAAACCGCCGAGCCAGGCGGGGGGGCAGCGCGACAGCCGCCGCTTCGACCAGCCCCACCGACCGCTGCCCGCAAAGATGGACGAGCGCCGCCCGCTCCAGGAGGTCCGGCAAGGCAGCCAGCACCAGCCGGTTCAGGCCGAGCGCGCCCTGGCTGCCGCCGGTCACCAGCACGAGCGGCAGGTCGGGCGGCAGGTCGAACGGCCGGCCCACGGCGCCGGTGGTGCGCTCCAGGAGGCCGGTACGGACCGGGTTACCCAGCGCGACGGCCTTGCCCGGCGGGAAGCGGCTGAGCGACATGGCGAAGGCGACGACGACGCGCCGCGCGAGGGGCGTAATCAGGCGGTTGGCGAGGTTGGGCTCCACGTCCTGCTGCAGCGCCAGGATCGGGCACCGGCAGAGCGTGCCGGCGATGCCGGCCGGCACGGCGACGAAGCCGCCGCAGGTAAGGATCGCGTCGGGTTGCAGCCGGCGCGCGACGGCCACCGCCTCTACCATGCCCACCGGTACGCGCAGCAAGTCGGGCAGCGTTTCTCGCCCGACAAACCGATTGAGCTTGCCGGCACGGATGACGTGCAAAGGCAATCCGGCGGCGGGGACCAGGCGCTCTTCGATCCCGCCGCGTGCCCCCAACCAGTCGATATGTACGTCGTGCGCAAGGCGGCGCAAGGCGTCCGCCACCGCCAGGCCGGGGAAGACGTGCCCGCCCGAACCGCCGCCGGCGATCAGGAGGCGCACGGTATCGCCGGCTTCACTCTTCGCGCGGGCGGCGATACCGCGCGCCGCCCGCCGCCCCGACGGCCGGCCGGGGACGCGGGGCGCGCGTGGTCTCTCGCGCGCCGACCGGCCGGTGCACCAGTTGGCGGCTCTTCGGCCGCTCCGCGGCCGCAACGGCGTCCGGCACCGCCTGGGAACCGATATTGAGCAGGATGCCGATACCGGCTAGGGAGACGATCATCGATGAGCCGCCGTAGCTGATGAAGGGGAGCGGCACACCGGTGAAGGGGATGCTGGAGGAGACCGCGGCGATATTGATGAACGCCTGGACGACCAGGCTGGCGGTAATGCCTGTGGCGACGAGCGCGCCGAACTGGTCGGGCGCCTCGCGGGCAATGGCGAGCCCTCGCCAGGCCAGCGCCAGGAAGAGCAGGATGACGGCGACGCAGCCCACGTAGCCCAACTCCTCGCCGACGATGGCGTAGATGCTGTCCGTGTGCGGAGCCGGGAGGTAGCTGAACTTCTGCCGGCTGGCGCCCAGGCCCCGCCCGAAGACCCCCCCGGAACCGAGGGCGATCAGCGCCTGTTGGACCTGGTAGCCGACACCCTGAGCGTTGGAGGCCGCTAGCGGATTGAGAAAGGTCGTGAAGCGGGTGAAGCGATAGGGGGAAATCTTGATCAGCAGACCTACCAGGCCCAGCGCCGAACCCATGAGCAAGGGCAACTGTAACAAGCTGGCGCCGGCGGCGAAAAACACCGTGAAGCCGGTCGTGGCGATGATGATCGACGTACCGAGGTCCGGCTCGGCCACAATCAGCGCGATGGGCAGCGCCACGAGCAGCACGCAATGCAGGAAGCCCCGTTTGAATTGCCGCGCCCGGCGCAGATCGCGGGCGTACAGCCCGCTCAAGGTCAGGACCAGGGCGATCTTCATGAATTCGCTCGGTTGCACCTGCCCGAAGACGCCGGCCTGGATCCAGCGCTTCGCGCCACCGGCATCGTGGCCGAGCAGCAGCACCGCCACCAGCAGGGCGAGGCTGATCGCGTAGAGCGGCATGCCGCTGACCATCAGGCGCTGATAGGGCACCCGGGAAAGGGCGACCAGCACCGCTAATCCCAGGAAAAAGTAGATCACCTGGCGGACGAAGAAGTACGTCTCGCTCTGGTGCAGATCGATCGCCACGGCCACGCTGGCGCTGTACACCATGACCAGCCCCAGCGACACCAGGGCCGCGCAGATCGTGACCAGGGCGGGATCGTAGCGCCACCAGCCCGGCTGGGCCAGGAGTTCGGCGGGGCGTTTCACTGGTTGGCCGTCTCCCGATCTAGCACGGCTGGAAGCCGGGCGCTGCCGACACGAGGGCGGCGAAGCGACGACCACGTTCCGCAAAGTCGACGAATTGATCGAAGCTCGTACAGCCGGGCGACAGGAGGACGGCATCTCCCGGCTGCGCCACGGCCAGCGCCGCCTGAACCGCGTCGTCGAAGCGGGGCGCATCGACCATCGTCGGCGATTGGCCGGCCCGTTCGGCGGCCGAGGTGAGCGCAGCCCGGATCAGGTCGCGCGCCTCCCCCGTCAGGATCACCGCGCGGCAGCGCCGGCAGAGGGCCTCCGCCGCCTCCTCCCAGGGCAGATGCTTATCCCTGCCCCCGACGACCACGACGAGCGGCTCCTCGAAGGAACGCAATGCCGCCAGCAGCCGTTCCGGCGTGGAGGCGATGGAGTCGTCGTAGTACCGCGCGCCAGCCACGTCCCCCACCGGTTGCAGGCGATGCTCGACGCCAGCGAACGACGACAGGACCGCGGCGATTGCGGCGGCGCGGGCCGCGGC
>JAICXR010000585.1 GCA_025980355.1 Chloroflexota bacterium
CGGGGCGCAAGACCTGCCGCTCCGGCAGCGCACGCTGCGCGAGACGATTGCCTGGAGCTACGACCTGCTGCGGCCGCACGAGCAGGCCCTCTTTCGCCGCCTCGGCGTCTTCGCGGGTGGATGCAACCTGGAGTCGGCCGAGGCGGTCGCCGATCTGGATGAGTCGCTCGACATTCTGGAGGGAATGACGGCGCTGCTTGACACGAGTCTCGTCCAGGCCGAGCAGCAAGATGCCGAACCACACGCTACGCCATGCTGGCGACGATCCGGGAGTTCGCCCAGGAGCGGCTTAGTACTACAACGGCACTTGGTGTGCGAGACTCCGGAGTGACACCCGGAGGCAGAGCATGCCAACGACCCCGCAGGACCGAGTCCAGTTGGCGCAGATCGCGACGTGGCAGGATGACCTGGCGGCGCTGCAGGCGCGAATCGCGCCGCGCTTTGGCCGCGCCGAAGTGCGGGCGCGCGCCGGGCGCTTCCTGAATGGCTTGCTGGCGTCGGTGGAACGCCGCAACGGCTGGCAACTGGCCGAGCAGGGCGGCGAGCGCACGCCGGATGGGGTGCAGCGCTTGCTGCGAACGGCGCGGTGGGACGCCGACGCGGTGCGCGACGATCTGCGGAGTTACGTGATCGAGCAGTTGGGCGCTCCGGCCGCCGTGTTGGTCATCGACGAGACCGGCTTTCTCAAGAAGGGAACCACATCGGTCGGGGTGGCGCGCCAGTACAGCGGGACGGCCGGACGGATCGAAAACTGTCAGATCGGCGTCTTTCTGGCCTATGCCAGCCCGCAGGGCGGCGCGTTTCTCGACCGGGCGCTCTACTTGCCCAAGGCGTGGGCCGACGACCGCCTCCGTCGGCTGGAAGCTGGGGTGCCGCCAGACGTGACGTTTGCGACGAAAGGGGATCTGGCGCAGGCGATGCTGGCGCGGGCCTTTGCCGCGGGCGTGCCGGCGGCGTGGGTGACGGGCGACGAGTCGTACGGCAACGATGGCGATCTGCGGCGCTGGCTGGAAGCGCAGGACCGCCCGTACGTCCTCGCCGTGGCCCGCTCGCATCCAGTCTGGCGCGACGGCGTGCAGGTCCGGGTCGAGGCGCTGGCGGCGGACATTCCCGACGACGCGTGGCAACGCCTTGACGTCGGCGCTGGCAGCAAGGGGCCGCGCGTCTACGACTGGGCGTGCGCCCGGCTGCCGTATTGGACGGCCGACGGCCGGGCACACTGGCTGCTCATCCGCCGCTCCGTGGCCAAGCCGGACGCGTTGGCCTTCTACCGGGCGTGGGGTTCCGATGACGTCGCCATCGAGCAGTTGGCCCGCGTGGCGGGACGACGCTGGGCGATCGAGGAGGGCTTTCAACGCGCCAAGGAGCTCGGGCTCGACCAATACGAGGTGCGTCGCTGGGAGGGCTGGCATCGGCATATCACCCTGTGTCTGCTCGCGCACGCCTTTCTGGTCGTGACGCGGGCCGCGGCGAGCGGCGAAAAAGGGGGGCCGCGGCCGACCTGATTCCCGTCACCGCGCCAGAGGTGCGGCGCTTGTTGGCCGTGCTCCTCGGCGATGCGGCGCAGCATGCCTTCCATCTGCACTGGTCGCGGTGGCGTCGTCGGCGCCAAGCCGACGCCCGGCGCAGCCATTACCAACGCCGCCTCGCTCGCTCCGATCCTGAAGTGCCGTTGTAGTATTAGAGCCTGTGTGGAAAGGGGTCATGCCGCGAGCCGGCGCAGGAGGAGGCGGCAGGCCGCCGCGTAGAGCCAGGCTTC